>JAQXTR010000082.1 GCA_029219585.1 Clostridiales bacterium | reverse complement strand
CTGCAGTGCTCCGTTGGCTGTCAGCGAAAGATAATCGGCTGCCTGATAGCCTGCTCCGTTTCTGTACAAATAAGCTGAGAATGTACAGTTTCCCGCATTATAGCTTACGCACTCAAAATCAAACGAAATCTTGTATTTTCCGGTAAATACCGTATCATTTACGTTCTTTGTAAGCTGCGTTGTTCCGAGATTGTATACATGGTTTGACGCGTCGGACGGATCTGTAATAACAAGCCCTTCATTATAGTTTGTTATCGCTCCGCCTATGTCGCTGCCCTCAAAGGCATAGTTCCATATGTCTGTATCAGCCGCACTTGCAGCCGGTACGCTTGTCAGCATGGAGGCAGACATTGCCGCCGCCACTGCTGAGGAAATTATTTTTCTGATACTCATTGCGTAATCTCCTCTCTGTTTATGATTTTCCGATTAAATCAGAATTCGAATATCACCTTAACACTACTTGATGACTCATTACCGTCAATCTTAAAAGCACCATTGTTTATAGCAGCACCCATACTCTGATAAGTACCGCTTGTTGTAATAACATCCTCTGTTTCAAAAAGTGAAACATTCATTGACGGCTCTGTGTATATCTTCTTTGTCATATTATTATTCCTCCTGTTCACGTTCTATTATTCCACGAAGGTATATTTCCAGTCTGTAATTTCTGTACCATCGCTGTTTATCACAGCCGTATAGAAGCTGGCAGTACCGCCATTCGCTGCCGCAGTTATATCATTAACAGTTGCCGCTGCGCCTGTATAGCCTGCAGGTTTGATTGTCATACCGTTTACAGCCTTATCGCCCGCCGTTACTGTTGTCTTATAGAACGAAATATACTTATCACCTACTACAACATTATCATTGCTGACACCTGTAACAGTTGTATCACCTATTGTTACACTGCCTTCTATTTCAGCCGGAACCTTTTCTGTTACCGCTGATGCTTCTGTTGTGAGAACAGAATCTTTTATCAGTCTAATGTCATCAATATAATACGGGGCTGCTGATACATCCGCACAATAGAATCTAAGATTCTCTGTAGATGTATAGTTGTTAAAACTACCATTTATTGTTGTTGCCATTTTTCCTTTATTAAAGAAATCAGAACCTGCAACTGGTACAGTAGTTATAGAATACTGTCCATTCTCATTCATTACAATTGTGATAGTATATTCTGTTTCTCCCTTGAGTCTTACATTGCCTGATGCATCCGTATACGTTAGCTGTTTATCACCTGTACCGGAAAGATTATATTTGACTAGAGCCTCACTCTTAGTTGAACTATAAAAATAATTAGTTTTATATATCGCTGTTGAATTATTGTTATCTTTGAGCTCACATACAAACTGGTTTACATTTCCTGCTGTCGGTATTGTCAAATTGAAAGAAAGAGTATAACCTCCTATAAGCCCCATAGCACTCTTCTGAATCTGGTACGCTGTTGTTGATGCAACAGCATCTTTCTGAAGTGCCAATTTGCCCGTTGTTGCATTTCTTGCTGTTTCCATTTTTTCCTGATTAGTACCTGAACCTCCCGTTACGCTCCATGCATCACCTTGTGTGTACGTAGAATCAAAATTGAACACAAAATCCTCTGTCGCTGCCCCTGCTGTAATCGGCACCGCCATAGTTGCCGCGATTGCTGCCGCTGAAATAACGGCTGTTATTTTTTTCATAATTGAATTCCTCCTCTTTAATTGAAGTTATTTATAAACCTATACATCATTACCGCCGCTTCGGCTCTTGTGGCGTTATTTGCCGGGTAAAGCTTATCACCGCTGCCGTTCATAATTCCCGATGAAAGCATTGCCTTGACCGCATCAATCGCGTATACCGACGTTGAGTCAATATCTTTCAGCTCAGGTAAATCCGTATTGATTTCAGAAGTAAGTTTTTTATAATCTGCCGTACGCTTCAAAATTACCGCCATGTCCTGACGTGTTACATTTGCGCCTACGCCAAATTCGGTATCCGATATTCCGGAGATTATTCCCGCGCCGTATGCCGCACTTATATACTCTGCATACCATGCTGCCGCCGGAACATCTGCAAATTCTGGAACACTGCCGCTGCCTTTAATATCAAATGCGGTTACGATAAGCTTTACAAACTCCTCGCGCGTTATCTTATCATTCGGAGCGAAAATCCTGTTGCCTTTGCCGTTTATTATCCCGTCATCAGCCAATGTTTCCACGGCTTCAACCGCCCACGGAACACCCGACATATCATCAAATAACGGCTTTCTGTGCTCCGGCTCCGCTGTCGGCTCAGGTGTTTCATAAGGCTCCTCGGTAGGCTTTGGAACTATCGGAGAAACATTTGTCGGACTTGTCGCCTTTTTCCCTCCGGTGCTTCCTCCTCCGCCGCCGGAGGACGCAGATGTGGTTTTTGCCGCAACTGTTGCCGTAAAGTCAACGGACGCTATTTCTATAATCTTACCCTTTGAATCAATCGCTCTTGCCGTAAGTATAACAGTTTCCCTGCTGCTCGTCTGTGTAACTGTTCCGTATTCGTCTATCACGTTACGATTGCTTGAGCTCCATGAAATCGGGGTTCCGTTTGCGGTTGCCTTAGGAAGTGTAAGATACTGAGAAGATGTCAGATTTGTCATATTCTCAGTATATGTAAGGCTTTCCAAATCCTCCGCTCTCGCTATTACGTCCTCATAATACACCGAGGTAACAGGCTCAAGACCGCTGAGAACTGCCGGTTTTTCTTCCGTTCCCGCGATATTAACTCTGAAATATTTCGCCTTGACCGGATACTGCGTGATTTCGTTAAAATCCGTTCCGTTGTCGGAAACACTGTACTTGATATCCATATATTCTCCCTCAGCAATAATTCCGCCGATCGCTTTTTCTTCGTCAAAGCTCAGAGTAAGCTCTCCGCTGCCGCCCTCCGGACTCCATACCGTTTCGGCAATATCGTCCGAAAGTGCCTTTACGGCTTCATCATCCCGCTCATTCGCTTCATCAAGCAGCTTGCGTCGAACTATTGTAAGCTTTCTCGTAACGGTCTTTATGGGCTGGCTGCCGCATATCATTGTAACAACAATTTCAACCTGCTTGTTAAATGATGCCGGGGAAGTATCTAAATTGTCAATCTCCGGCTGTGTTATTATAAGCTTTTCATCCTCAGTCTTTACAAGCTCCACAGCCGAAATATCATCACTGTTTACCGAGTAATCAAGCATTACCGTGCTGCCACCGTCAATAGGGGTAACAGATGCCGGAGCGTCTATCGTAACCGCCCCTACCGCAGAAGCGTTAAGCCAGTTTGCGCTGAAATCCTCATACACGGCGTTTATCGCCTCTGAATCCGGGTTTATCGGAAGCGCTGTGTTCAGTCTCTCAAGAGTTCTGCCGTAGCTGTCCTTTACCGCGCTGAAATCGAATATAATCTGCTCTCCCTCTCCCACCGGCTCCGCAAGAGTAATCGTAGGTTTTGCACCGCGGGCAAAGTTCGCCATGACCGTTTCCCACTCGACTATATAGTCAGAGCCGTATTCAAGCTCCCTCGCACCGTCGGCACTTACCCTTGTAAGAGCGATATTTCCGATAGTGTCGGTATCAAAATACCCGTCGCAGTCAAAGGTTATTCCCGTGCTGCCCTCCGTAAACTCGCTTGTCGCAAACACAGCGTCAGGCGCCTCCATATAAAGATTGTCGGCATATATGACGCCGGTATTGTTATACACATACCACGCTCCCACAGGTCCCCATGTATCGGGATACGAATAGGAGCCCGCCAACATATACCCCGGAAATTCATCCGAATCCTCACCCTCCGCCGGGTGAGTCTCACCGTTCCATATACCGTTGATGTAAACATTAAATTTATGGTTTACCTGATCGTTTTCGATTATATACGAATATTTTGTTCCGACCTCGCATTTTCCCAGAGTAACCGCACGGTTGGCAACCTTAATCACTCCACTGCCGTCCACCGCTATGCCGCTCGGACCGCCTATATAGGTATTCGTTCCGCTTGTCGCATCCACTGCAAAATATCTCAGAAAGATATTCACATTCAGCTTTGCCTCCATTGGATAGAAGTCGCCGCAAAACAGAGTTCTGCCGTAGTAGGCATTTGACACGCCAGGAGTGTGAGTTATCTGAGCCGTTGAGCCTGTGGGCAATACAACGCATGTATTGTCCGTTCCCTCCGGATACACTGCCTTGCTGCAGTTTGCGACGCCTCCCCAGCCGCCGAGAGTGCTGCCGTCAAAGTCATAGTTAATCTTTACAACCGCATCCGCAAACGCTGTCAATGACGAGAGTGCTACAGCCGCCGACACAATTGCCGAAATAATTTTTTTCATCTTTGCCGCGCCTCCTTATTCTTCAAATACCACTATTTCTTTTACCTGTGAATAGTACTGACGGATGTATATGTCCTTACCTATCTCAATATCATCCGTGCCGCCCTTTCGCACAGGATTCTTCTTTACGCTGCGATTGTATACCGTAATCGTAGGACTTCCTATTGAATATACTCTCAGCTTGCCGTCAAGTTCTTTTAGAACAACCTTGCCGTTCTGTATCTCAGTTACCTCGCCGTAGTTTACACCGAGATATTCGTTACCGTGGCCGGCTCCCGCAGACAGAATGCTTGTTGTCGTGCCGTTGCCGTTTGTCATGAGCCATGCGGCGTTTGCCTTGCTTGCACCGCGCACATTTATAAGCATATTGGATATTCGGTTCTTATTGTCAAAGGTCAGCTGCAGAACATCGCCGGGGAGAACACCTGTCGAGGCTATCGTCTCCGGACCTATAACCGCGCCGCCTGCCTTTTCAAGCCTTGCGCCGTTTGTCGGATCCGCAAGTGTCATGAACTGTCCCCACGGATTGGAGTGATCACGAATAGGTGCCGTTTCATAGGAAACCTTAGCTCCCGCTCTGTAGCCCTCTATTATGATTATATTCTCACCCTCATCGTTTACCGCATCTTTATATACCTTGGATACAATAAGGCAGTCTGCGAGCATTTCCGGCGGACTTGCAATGCCGCCGACTTTTGAGTCGTATGAATAATATCTGACCGCAGCAGACGCAAATAATGTATTGTCAGTATCAAAAAACTCCATATATGCACCTTTACCGTCGTCGCCTACCTTCTTAACACCGCCAAGCCCCAGAACACAGTCGTCCTGCATATTGCTTACAGAGGTTATCGTATATGCGTCGTCATCCGTCACACGCATCGCGTCCTTACCCTTTATCGGAACATCGAACACAACTGTGGAGGTCGTTATTCCCACGCGCTTTCCGAAAGTATTGCTCTTGTATACTACATCTGCGAGAGTTACCGCTGTGCCGTCTGTATTGTTGCCGCGGCTGTAAAGAATCTGATCCGGATAGAGATCGTCAACCGGTGTGCCGTCCGGGCGCACCTCGCGGAGGGCAAGCTCTATTTTCTTTATGATGTCGCCTATGCGCGTAATCCTCGCAAGCCTGTAAACATCGCAGCCGCCGTCAACTATATGCTCACCCGATATTTTGCTCATGGCCGTAATAATTCCCTTGTTGGAGTACTTTGTGCCGTTTACAACAATATCACGCTTCAACTCCTCTCGGGTCACGCTTCCGTCCTCGTTTAAAAGACGCAGCGTTGTTTTTTCCTCGTCCTCATCGTAGAACACATTTATAACAAATGCGTAGGTTTCGCCTTCCTTATAATGATCATTGAAGCTTACTGCGGATATTTCGTTAAACACGTTAAGATAGAAAGTCGTTGTAAGTCCCGGCTTTAACACAAGCACATTCTTGTCGTTTGCATCGGCAAGAGCTCGGTATCTGTCGGATATATAATAGGTGTCTCCGTCTATTATACATTCATCCGCATTTACGCTTGTCATTGTTCCCGAAACGGTCGCATCCGAATAGTAGCCGACAGCCTTATCTATATCTCCGCCATGACCGCGGCTCACCATGAGCGAAAGTATGTCATTTTCGGCTATGCCGACAGCGGACGCCAGTCTTCCCTCGTTGTCAAACATTACAATATTATTAAGCCTGAACGCCTCAGCCATATCCAGCTTCACACCGAATTTGTCCTGCACCGTATATTCTTCATACGAAAATTTGCTGACCGCATAGTTTTCAAACACTCGCACCCATACAAAATCATAATCGCCGCTGCGGTCCGAATGTTTCAGAATAATCTCGCAGGTAGACTTGTTAAGTACCGCGTCCATCATAGCCTTTACCCTGTCGCTTTCGTAATCGAGAGCGCGAACAGGTCCCATATACTCAAAATTAAAGTATACATTTGCAAGTGATGATACGGCATAGGATTTCTTCTTTCCGTTTTCGTCATATGCAGTTATCCTTGAAAGACTTGTGAGAGTGTCTATATCGCGTCCGAGAAGAGTTACCGACGGGTCGTAAAGCTCGTTGGGGAACATACACATTATACTGTTATCGTTTATGCCCTTGTCATATACGAACGCAGTCACATACTGACCTATATATGCATTGTTCTCATACACAAGATATGAAACATAGTTCTCACCGTCTATCGTTACCATATTGTCGCCCGCCGCGTTTTTACCGTTTACCTCAAGGATTGAATTTGCCGAAAGCAATCCTTCGACCTTTTTCAGCCCCCAGTATTCCTCCATATATGTAGTGGTACGGTCTATAGCCATCTGCGGAACACCGTGGCTTGTTCCCGTTGTCGTGCCGATGTATCCCTGAAGAGCCTTGTATACAAAGCGCTTTATCCATGCCGCGTTTTTTCTGCCCGAAAAACGTGATATATCTATTCCCGCCTTGCTTACCATGCTCCATATTCCCGAGGTGATATCCGCCGCCACTCCGAGATTGTAGTCAACATTGAGCAGATGTATTATCGCCTCCGCAGCCTCAGTATCAGTTATCGGATCCTCAGGACGGAATTTACCCGTCTTGCCGGTCATGTAGCCCAATGCCGTTACCGTTTTGATCTCAGCGGCGTACTCGGTATTTTCATCAACATCACCGAATTTCGCCGTGCCGTCATAGAGCATAATGTCCGCACGTTCAAGTATGTTCTTTATCACACACGCAAACTCTGCGCGCGTTATTGTGTTGTCCTCTGTCATCTCCTCCGTTATCACCGGAAACGCCTCAAAGAACAAATGTATATTCTTATCCCGCCTCGCCGCTATATCTCCGCCGTTGGCTGCCCGTGCAGCCGGAGTGGTGAACGGGACAGATGCCAGCATTACTATACTAAGAAGCATTGCCATTATTTTTTTCATGCCTCTTCTCCTTCCTCTATCTTATAAGGGCGTTACTTCTTCGCCTTTATTTCAGCCTTGCGGCCGTTTATATCCTTCAAATCTGCCTTGATTGTAAGGGGGTTCATAGATATTACCGTAATTCTCTCGTCACATTCGGTTATCTTGCTTACCGACGTGTCAAAGGTTACGGTAACAGGACGCTCGCTCTTAAACACCGGATCGGTCATTGACGCGCTGAACTCGCCGTCCGCGTCCTTTGTTATCAGTGAAAGCGGTCCGTCCGCGGACGCGCCGCTGCCCTTTCCGCCCTGCTTCTTCCAGAAGTTGTAGCCGGTCACTCCGAGATTTTTCTCCCTGACGCTGTGCACCTCGTCGGTAACATCCAGTATTTCTATATCGGGATTCCTGCTGTATTCCTCCGTCTGCACCTCGGTCAAGTTCGGAAGAATCACATACTGATACGATGCGTTTTTAGGACGGCTGCCATGATTAAACCACATTGTAAAGAAGTTCTCCGTTACAACATTTGTCGTATTCGAAAGCCACATATCCGCCTCCGCCGCCTCACGCTTTTCTTTAAGCATATGCAGCTCTGGTGTCTGCGGAAAATAATATCCGATGTCGCTCATTTCCGTATTGCCCTCAATCCATACAGTGCTTACTCCGCTCATTAAGGTATCTGACGCACCGTTAAACTCGGCACCGTTTACAAGCACCTTGTTTGAAGCATCTTCCTTAAGCTTTCTGTTCTCCACCGTTGTTTCTATTTCGGCAGTTCCGTTCGATATTCCCGCGCCCAGACATACTATCTCGTTATCAAACATGAAATACGACTTCTTTCCCGACAGGGAGCTGTTCCAGTTGCATATCATCATCCCCGCCGCGCCATATTTTTCATCACAGTCTATCATGCCGCACCAGTCCTCGGCATTATATATTTCACCCTCATATCTTGTAAGAGAGCGTGCCACGCGGTCAACTGTCGTGCCGGGAAGTCGGTAGTGGTCTACGGCTATCCAATAATCTCTGTCGTACTGAAGCCTGTCGTTGTTTAATATCTCCGTGAAGCCGGAGCTTACATACCATGCCTGCATCGCGTCGCCGTTGGGTGCCTCAAAGCACTTGGTCCTGTCGGAGAACATTCCGAGAGTAAACCCGAAATCGGGAGTATGCAGAACAAGCTTGTCGCCTATCGGGTATCTTTTAAGCTTTGTTATTCGGCCGCGCGCCGGTATGCTGTCGTCACGTGTCAGTGCGTCATCTATGCCCTGCTCTATCTTAAACTGCTTGGCTATAGAGAGCAGCTCCGTCTTTTGATCTCCTTCAAGATAGGACGCGAGAAGCTCAATGCTTGATGTCATGTTCCTGCCGTACGCTGCGCCTTCCCCCAGACCTCTGCCGCCGGCCACGTCCACACTGTAACCGTTATATATAACATATTCATACACATCATGAACCCTCGACGCCATATCGTCAACCATGCCCTGATCTATCTGCCACGGGGTTTCGTACAGATAGCCTATAATATTGAGAGTATTTGCAAGCTGATCGCGCCCGTATGTGGTGTTATACAGAATACCCGAATGGAACATATACGAGCCGTCCCAGAAATAGCCGTTGTCATCGCCGGAGCTGTTGACAGACTGCATATTCTTGCTGGCATTTTCCTCCGATACGGAATATATAGCCCTGTGAATATACTCCTCATTGTTCATCGCTACACCCAGCTTTAAGGATATTGCCGCAAGATACATTCTGTTCGCGCCGTACCATGTATAATGAAAATCGTCGCCTATGCGGTAAATTACAGCCTCCTCCATGGCTTTGAGCATCTCAGGCTCCAGATCCTTCTTGAGTATCACCATGATGTCCGTCATTGTCGCCGGAACGGAAATCTGCCAGTAATACCAGTTTCCGTACATTTCTATTGACGGTGAGTATTTCTTTGTCAAGAGATAGTCAAGAGCGTATACTATATCGTTATAGACGTCCTCATCACCCTGATATTTGTTTCCGTTCTGCTTGTAGGCAATCGCCATCTGCTTGACTTTGCCCAGCGAGTTGGCTATCTTGCCCGGCTCCATAGTCGTGTTTGCAAGCGGCGCTATGTATTCCGGCCACAGCTGCTCCGCTTTGGGCTGCCTGATCATCGTTTTGCGCGCCTTTTCAACCGTCGCTTCATTTGCGTGTATCGCAGTCATGCGGCTTTCGGTAAGCTCCTGATTGTTCTTCACAAAAAAGTCCGCATATCTCTGCTCCACTATATCAAAATCGGATTCGACCGATACCGTCTTATCCTCCAGCTCACGCATTACAGCCCGGAGTGTTCGGCACTCCCTGTCTATTTCCTGCTGCGTTACGGAGGCTTTTGCAAGTATCTCCGATGCTTTTTCCTTTTCCCTGCTCAGTGCTTCACGCTCTCTGTCGGTGAATTTTGTCTTCATCATTTCGGAGCTTATAAGCTTTTCCTTTATTCCCGCAAGATGAACCGCGTTTTTAAGATCATCCTTCACGGGTCCGCGCGTAAAGGATACCATTATGTCGCTTAAGGTCACCGCCGCGTCCCTGTATTGGTTTGCAGTCTCTATTTCAAGCTTTACATACCTCGCCCGCGCCGGCCTTTCAAAGCACGCGTTCGCTCCGTATGTACCGACGCTGCCGCCGGAAAACTGCTTTGTCCAGTTCTTTTTATTGTTCGATGTATATACCGTGAAGCCTGATATTGTTGAATTTGTTTCTCTGAGATATACTCTGTTGAAATTATGTATATAATACATATCCAATATTATATACCCGTTTTCGACACCCACAGGCGTCTGATACAGCGAAAAACTGTTGTCATCCGTGAGTGCTCCTATATTTGTCAAATCAGCATTCAGGAAATTTCCGTCGCTGTCAAAATAGCGTACCTCCGCCTGTGCTCCCTTGGCAAGATTAACGTCCCCGACTTCCGCCGCGTTCACTGCCGTATATACCGACGGCACAAGCATAATGGTAAGAAGAATACACGATATTCTTTTTATTATTTTCAACGATTCCAACTCCTTTCCATATACCGCACCTACGCAGGCATGAGTATACCATGCCTGCATAGAGTCGGGAATTCAATTATAAACCTGATCCTGTAACCTTTTATTAACCCTTTACCGCGCCTACCATTACGCCCTTTACAAAATACTTCTGAAGGAACGGGTAGAGTACAAGTATCGGAAGCGTTGCTACAACTATTACCGCATACTTGATTGTTTCGCTTACACTGTCCAGATCTCCGAAGCTCGCCCCCTGTGTCATGCTGCTTGTATCGTTCTGCATGAGAATTTCTCTCAGAACAAGCGCAAGAGGATATTTTGAGGAATCCTGCAGATAGATCATTGCGTTAAACCATTCGTTCCAGCGCTCTACCGCATAGTAAAGAACGATAACCATAATCGTCGGCATTACAAGCGGTATCATTATCTTGAACAGTATTGTGAAGTGTCCGGCTCCATCAAGGGATGCAGATTCCGCGAGACTGTCCGGTACCGCTGTAAATGCGGTTCTCATAATAATGAGATTGAATGTGTTTATTATTGTAGGCAGAATAACCGCCGCTCTTGTGTTAAGAAGCCCGAGATTCTGGACATTCAAGTATGTAGGGATAAGACCGCCGCCGAAGAACATTGTAAAGGTTATCAGAAGCATTATCGGATTTCTGAACATAAGATCCTTCCTTGAAAGACAATATCCCGCAAGCACTGTTAAGAACACTCCGCCTGCCGTGCCCACAACCAGATAGAATATGGTGTTAAGATAACCGCGTGTAATATTCGGATTTGTAAACACTGCCTTGTACGATGCAAGACTGAAGCCCGCGGGCTTGAACATGAGTCCCGTTTCCTGCATGAATGCCTTGCTTTCCGAGAATGACGCAAGTACAACGTACAGTATCGGATATGCTGCAAGCACCATCAGTGCGAACATTATTATTATATTTACTACGTTAAAGATGTTTTCACCTTTTGTATGCCTCATTACTATCCCTCCTTAGAACAAGCTTGTTTCCGTATAACGCTTACTTAAGTAGTTCGCCATCAACAGGAGAATAAAGTTAATTAACGAATTGAACAAGCCTACCGCGGTTGAATAGCCGTAGTTCTGGTTCAGCAAACCCTCTCTGTATACATATGTCGAAATTACGTCCGAGGTATCATATATCAGAGGATTGTACAAGAGTATTATTTTCTCATAGCCT
The DNA here is from genome assembly GCA_029219585.1 of Clostridiales bacterium. GTDB lineage: Bacteria > Bacillota > Clostridia > UBA1381 > UBA1381 > Ornithomonoglobus. The sequence continues at coordinate 140 of JAQXTR010000082.1, read as the reverse complement.
ACGTTAAGTATGTTACCTATTTTAAGTATCAGCATTGTTACAATTGTCGGCATGATGCACGGAATTGTTACGCTGAGCGTCTGTCGGAATCTGCCGGCACCGTCTATCATTGCCGCCTCATAAAGCTGCTGGTCAACTCC
>JAQXTR010000081.1 GCA_029219585.1 Clostridiales bacterium | reverse complement strand
CAAAAATACTGAGCATTACTGTCATGTGCAGCAAAATTTTCTGCCACACGACTTCCGAAATTAAGCGTTAAAAAAGCTATATGCAGATTCCTCATCACAGAATACACGGTTTGGAGAGGGAGAGAGAAATATCCAAAAAATCAGCTGTATAGCTGAGGGGGAATACCGTGTACTCTGAGATCAAAAATCTTTTCTGCTTACTCGTTTCTTTATATGTTTATCACGTAATATCTTTACATGAATTGATAGCTGTATGAAGTTGTCCTCCGTTTAAATCAGCGACCGTATTTCCGTTTTCAAAGCAGTATCCTTTCGGTAAAACAGCTTTTCCGTATGTGCCGGCGGGCATTGAAATATCCAGCATTATCATTTCTCCTTTTCTCTGCCACATAACACTGACTCTGCCGAACGGTGACTCATAATGCGCCTTTGCATAATCAAGCTCATCTATGAAGTGAGGTGAAATTTCAAAATGCCGTATATCGTCTGCATTCGGATTCGGCTTTAAGCCTGCAAGCTCCTGAATAAACCAGCTGCTTATATCACCTAAGAAATGATGATTTTTCGAATCAGGATACGGATCATCCTTGTCCTTAAAATCCTCCCATAGGGCTGTTGCTCCGTTTTCAATCCAATAGCCGTAGCCTGTCCTGCTCTTGTCGGTAATGATTTTGTATGCAAGCTTGCTTTCTCCGGCTGCGGTAAGCGCATGGAATATATGTCTTAAACCAATCATCCCGCACGCGTTTATATCACCGTCTCGGTGAATTATCTCAATAAGCCTTTGCTGCGCACTCTCACGCTCATCATCATTAAATATCCCAGCTTCAAGCATAAATGCCTGCGAAGTCTGACAATCCCCTGCCGCGGTCATTGTGTCTTTATCTATCAAATTCGCCCGTATATCTCTGCGCAGCTCATCGGCAAGATTTTGGGCATATTCGCTTTCGTTGCGTCTGCCTGCCTTTTTAAACAAATATGCAGCCTTTTTTGCCATATCGTAAACCGTAACGCTGTCCGTAAGCTCAAGCGGTGCTGCAATATGTCCGTTTTCCTGTTCAAACGGATCTACCCAGTCTCCCAAGCCTACAGCGATAAGCCCCCGCTCATCGCGTCTTGACGCTATATAGCAAAGATAGCGCATTATCAAAGAAACATTTTCCTCAATAACCGATGTGTCACCGGTATATTTATATATGTAATACGGCAGATTTACGCATACGCTGTCCCATGCCGGACCGTTGCCCCATTCAAAGCCCCAGCCGCCTGTCGGAACTATTCCGGGCAATGCCCCATCTGTATTCTGCGCTTTTCTTATGCTGAACAGCCATTCCATAAGACTTTTTTCCACCGTCAGATTAAGCAGCATATGCTCTGCCGACACGGACGCGTCACCTGTCCACCCGTTTTTCTCTCGATGCGGACAATCGGTGGGGAAATAATAGAAGTTTGCCAGATCGGAACGGCGTGTGCATTCCTGCAATTTATTCAGCACATCATCCGAGCATTCAAACTCTGCTCTTGACCTTATGTCGGCATTCATAACAAGATATGTCAAAGTATCCTCTCTCAACTGCTCCGGTTCAAGACCCTCAACGTATGCATATCTGAAGCCGTCATATTTGAATTTAGGAATAAATTCTTCCTCTCCGCCCTTGCATATATACACATCTACCTGATTATAATCAGTATAAAGAGATGTTGTGTTTGAATTTAGTTCTCTGAAAAATCCGGTTGAGTTTACCGAAAATTTATTGTCACAATTATATTCTCCGTGTCGGATAACTATCCTTTGTCCCTTTTTGCCGTTAATTTTAAGCTTTGTTACGCCTGCCGCATTTACCCCGAAATCAAACACATAAACATTATCTCTGACACATCCCTCAATCGGGTTCGAGTCCGGAGCATTTGTTTCATAAGCAAACGGCAGTCTGTCATAATACTTTACATCAATCGGCAGGCGCACTTCGGTAACTGTTATAGGATCGGCTTTGCACAGCCTTGCCTCACCCCTCGGCGCTGTTTCCTTTTTCACAAATTTCCATGTCGAATCGTCAAAGTCCACGCCGCACCAATTATCTGTTTCCAGACGCGCGTCATATCGGCATCCCATACGCAAATCGTCAAACGTTATCGGTGACGGATGTGTTTTAAAGGTTTCGTCCGCTTCAAGCTCAAAGATTTTTCCGTCAGCTCCGGCCTCTATGCAGAGTGCAGCCGCAACCGCGCCGCGGCATGGGGCTTTTTCAAAATTCCACACCGCGCCGCCGAAGCAATTGCGAAATCCGTTTCCCAGAAGTATGCCCACTGCGTTATCACCCGCCGTTATAATATCTGTTATATCATAATTATCATAATAACACACATCGTCCGTGTTGCTTATATACGGCGCAAGCGGTCCTTTTGTGATATTTTTTCCGTTGATATACAGCTCATAAAATCCGAGACCGCAAATTGTTATTTCCGCTTTTTCCGGCTTAAAGGGTACATTGAATTTTTTTCTTATATACGGCGCATTGACATGGTTGTCAAAATCGCATACCGCATCTCCTGCTTTTATAAATTGTTTTGAAAGCTTCATCATTCATTACAGTTCCCTTCCGTTTTTATACTTTATACAATCTCTCATCAATAGCAACATTGCCGCCATTTTACTTGGCGGCAATACTGCATATATTTACAAATCAGAACACTATTTTTGTAAGCTCTGTCATTGCTTGGAAATTTCTACTTTCCAATATAGTTCCGCCGGTTGTACTCTGCCAAGTCTCCAGAGTATTTGAACCCGGTGTAACAGGACTTGCTGTTATAACACTTTCATCGGTGAAATCTGTAATGCTCATTTTCGGATCTGAATATTTTTTCATAAATTTTTACCTCCTCGAATTAATTTCCGCTTGTCGGTACAGAATCCGAGCTGATATAAACACTTACATTGCTGCCCTGTGTAAGCCCGGAAATTCTAACTCCGATTTGTGCCGAACCGCCGCCCGACAACTCTGTATCAGAATCAACACTGCTGTATACAGACTTTCCGTCACATGTAACAACAATGGTCTTTATATCACTAAATGTAATCGGTGCATCCGAAACAAATGATTTTGTAACCGTATTATCTGCATTTACAACCTCAGAATCGGAAAGCTCTGTAAGCGTTGCTTCCTGCGTAAATACATCCGATGCATCTCCTATAACGAAATCAGCACTCTTTGGAGCTCCCGTTTGATTTCCGAGTGTTATTGTATAAAATCCTGCAGCCGGGCTTTCTTTCAGAAAAAACGTTGCTGCAGCAGAAAAACCGTTATCGTTCTGCCCTACGTAAACAATATCGTCATCCGTCATGGCTGTGCCTGTATTTTTAGTGATAAGAACTGTGGTGCTCCCTGCATCGGTGATTGTTACCGAATTGTTATCTGACGAGTAATCACCGTTTGCCATCGCTGTTGCTCCGGACAGTACCGCAGACGTTAACGCCATACAAAATAAAACTTTTTTCATAGTATTTGTCCTCCATTTAACTTATTTAATTATATATTCCGCAGGAGATGTAAGATAGTTATTATCACTGTTCCATGCGTAGCTCTTTATCTTATATCCGGTTCCGATAGTTACGCCGTTAAAATCAGCGTTGAAGCTCTGTGATGAATTTGCGTTAACAGTTACATTCGCTGTCTTTGCCGCAACAAATCTGCCGTCAGCGTCATATACAGCAGTGATAACCTTTGATGCAACAGCAGGAACATCCGGTGCGTTTACCAAAACACCGCTGAATGTATTTGTCGTGCTGTCATACTTAGTTCCGCCGAATGAGAACGCTGCGGGATAGCCTTTTACAACGATTTCACGTATTATTTCCTGATAACCATTTCTATTGGATACAAATTTTATATATCTCGCCAATTTTGGTGCACAATTAACACTGAACTTAGAATCAGTTTCAGTAACTGTTCCGAGCGATGTATAGTTTGCTCCGTCTGTGCTGTATGATATTTCAACGTTCTTCGCACCACTTGCAAAAAAGTCTGCACCTGTAATAAACACATTTGTCTTTGCATCGGCTATTACGGTAACAGTATAATCACTATCCCAACCGCCATATACTATAAAGTTGCCATCAACGCCACCTGCTATACCGTCTGTCAGTTTTATGCAATCCGGATCATTACCTACCATTTCAGGTTTGGCACCATCATTACTGGAAACTATTTGATAAGACAATCCTATATCGAGATCGCTCATACTCGGATACAAATTCTGAGAATTTTTCGTCAATATCTTTGCACATGAATCGTCAACATATCCTCTGATAACAAACTCTCCGATTACCTGCTGGTAACAATATAGTGAAGTTTCGATTTTTATGTATCTGCCATTAATCGGCGTTGTAAAATTAATCGTATGTCTATAAAGATCATTATCATCATTTTCCTTGTCATACACAAGAGTTCTGCTATCATAACCTACCGTCACAGGCGTACTATAGTTTTCATTATCACTACTTACCGATACTTTTAATTCATTTATACCGCTATAGTTAGGTGCTTCCCATGAATACACATCAACTCCGGTAATATACACATTATTAATCTTCGCATCCGCTACAATCTCAGCAGACGGTCCATCCCAAGCACCAGATCTGACTTGCTCGCCTGCACTAGATGCTATATTTCCCGATGTTAATTTATTTCTTTCCTCGTCAAGACTGTCAGAAGCAAACGCATTATCGTTACAATCGTACGACAAACCAAGATCAATACACTCCATACCCGGGTAAAGACTCTTGTCAAAGTCGGTTTTTATATTATTAGTCAACACATATTCTGTTGGTGTTGCTGCCGACACTGTTGCAAATCCTGCCGATACAGCTGTAAGCATGCTTACGGCACAAATTGCAGAAATAATTTGTTTTTTCATTTTGTATTCATTTCCTTTCTTTTTTATATTCGGTTTAAGGAGTCATCGTTTGAAAAATTCAATCGGGCGGATGAAAGATTCTCCCGATGACCCCTTAAACACTATTCCCCCGCACAGAACACAGTATATTGTCTGTTTTCGTATAAGAGGAATATATTTCTTATATATATTGTACACTTTTTACCAATCAAAAGCCATAAAAAATCCTGTTATTTCTTTGGAAATCCTGCTATGTTTATGGTCATTTTCAGAAAATTATATATAACCTATCCTATTTATCTCATCATTCGTAATATGTTTATCACCTCCCTCGTATATTAATCTTTTATATTTGATATTGGTCCGCTTTTTTATCCAATATAAAAGTTCAAATTTTTCTATACATCCTCACAGTTTTAAGGATTTTTCACATGATATATCCATATCTCTGATTATTGTACCGATAACATATCGGACGAATAAATGTATACCGGTGATGATCCTATAGTTATTCTTCCGTTTGATATATTATCAGAATTGCCGTACATATCAACTCTTAACATAGAAGCATCCGTTGAATTTATTGTCACCTCGGTGCTTGTACCGCTCGCATTCCACAATGCCGTAAGATACATATCCTTTTCCTCATCGTAGAATACCGCGCCGTAATTCGGGTGTGACATACCGCTAACCGCATTTACATACTTTGCATCCCGAAGAAGCTTGCCCAAGGTGTAGTACGAATAGTATGCCGGCTTGGGATTACCGTACCAATCGACAATTCCGAACATTTCTTCTTTGTTGCTTGGATCTGTTCCTTCATCCTGGAACGCATACAAGAACACATTTTTAACATCAAGCATTGCGGATATAATATAGCATCGTGCAACATAATTTGCCTGCTGTTCCTTAGTTACATTTTCAGTAACAACTTCACCGTCCTGACCGTAAGACTTATTGTGCGTCGCCCAGCCTACCTCTGTAAATATAATGTCCTTATTTGCATCGTTGTACTTTGCAAGAAGATTTCTTATTTTATCCGTCTTTGCGAAAATATGCTCCGGAGCACTGTATCCGTCAAGAGTTGACGAAAGATTGTCGTCCAAATTCCCCTTACCCTCAAATGCCTTACAGTATGCGTGAATATCGAATACATCATAATACGAACCGAAGTTTGCATCCGCCTGATAGAGCTGTTCTAAAAATGCAAGCTTATCCGTTCCGCAAAGTGACGGATCGCACAGTAAATTCTTTGAGTTTACGCTCTTTATAGTATTATAATTATTCTTTACAGCCTCAACATATAATGCCGGATTGGAAACATAATCACTTACAAGATCGGGTTCATTTGCCGTTGCAAATGTGTACATTCCCTTGTTATTAAGATTTGATATTTTAGTGCTGCTCCTGGCATACTGATGATTGATGAGTCCTCTTGAAAGATACAGATCATATGCATCCTCGCCCCAATATCTCGTTTTGGAGAATACCTCCATATCGCTTATAAGCTTAAGCTTTGTATTTAGATTTGCCTGTTCATCCGGATGCGCAATATGAGCACCTCCGCCGTACGGATATTCGTTTATACAGAATATGGCTGAAAGCTTCTCGCCGCCCAAAGCCGAATATGTATGAATCTTAACCGGAGTCACATTTTTGTTGGAGTCATCGGCGGGAACAACGGCTACATAGTAGTCCTTATCAGGCTCAAGTCCGGCATATGTGCAGAACTTCTCAGAGGTTGTACTCATAAGTGACTTACCGCCGTTTACATAGACCTGTTTGAGTGTTTTTCCCGTAGTTGACGAAAAGCTTGTCGGCTCTATGTATAGCTTATATGAAGAAACACCGTTTTTAACCTCATTGTACGAGGTCCAATCGACATACATAACATTGTTCGGTTTAAGACTAACCTTTATAGGAATCTTATCCGGAGTTGTGTTCTTGGTTTCATTCTCGTCATAAAGCTTTCTTGCGTACAGTTCAACCTCTTGAAGCGTTACAGCCGAAAGTGAACCCTTTCTGAACACAAGCTTTGCATATCTTGCATTTGTGTTCGCCTTACCGTGTGCGTTTGTCACACCACCTTCATTCGGATAAAAACCGACTGTTGTGTAATTTACGCCGTCCGGACTTAAAAGAACCTCCAGACCGCTGTGCGTTCCGTATGCCTTTATGTCCTCAACACTGCAGTATGTACCCAAATCATAAATCACACTCACATAGTCACCGCTGCTTGTTACCCCACCTGTACGGTTGCCGTCCGAAAGTACGGCACGCGATGCGTCAGCAGTTACTATATCCGCTGATGTATTAAACGGTACCTCCTGTTCATATGTATATGATGTCATTTTTTCTTTTCTAAACGGTGCCGGTCTTCCGAAAACCTCAATTTCCGAAAGTTCCATAACAGATGCGCTCGAAAGCTTTTTAGCAACTATTTTAATGTCGCTTGCATATACAACACCGCCTATTTGTAAATCTACCGGCAGAACCATGCCCAAGCCAAAGCCTGCAAGGCTGTTTGATGCCGACGCAATATATTCATAGTTAACGCCGTCTGTCGATGCATATACATCATATGATGCCATATCACTGCCCGACGCAGTGTTTGCATAAACGGAAATCTTTTCAATACGGGCAACACTGTCAAAATTAATCTTAATATTTGCATATTCGCCGCCCGCAGATGATATTAAAGTATTTGTATCCTCGTCAAAGAGCTTATCTTCATTGCCTGAAAAAGCCCCCGCCGTCGGCGTATCACCCGTTTTAACCCATTCCGTTCCGGAAAGCATTTTATAGCCGGAGGTCTTTCCGCTGATAAGATCGGTTTTTGTAACATCCTCATGCGCAACAGATACGGCATCCGTAAGCGGTCTGATATTATTAAGAGAGTCGAACACAAAGGACTTCAAATATGAGCCGTCCGGCAGCTCGCTTGCGGGTATTTCCTGTTCAAGCGTATATGACGCGCCCGTTGCATCGAACTTTCCGCTTTGCAAGAACACTTTATTCAATCTACCGTCCGATGAATAACAGCCGCTAACCAAAACAGCGTCCTGATTCGTAACCTCCGCTCTTGCGAAAATCTCGCTTGCACCCTTTAGGGTGAAGAGCCTTTCTCCTGTTCCGTCCGTAAATTTGATATTGCCGACACTTCTGGTGATAAGCTTTTTATCACCGCCGAGTATGACTATTTCACCCAAAGAAAGCTGATAACAATGCTCGCCCGTTGTAGTAACAGATGCCTTTTTGCAGCTTACTTTTACATACCTGGCGTTCATTTCTCTCATGTCACACTGCGTATATCCAATTGCCTGACCGTTTGCATCAAGCGAAGCGGGAACATTGCCCTGCCACACACCGGCATCAGTATAAGTTACTCCGTTTTCACTGACTGCAATCCTTATTTCTCCAAGCTGCTGCGTATTTGTGCATGTTGAAAATATATCTACCCGTTCAATCGAATAAACATTTTTCAGGTCAAAAACAACGGATGCAGTCGCATTTGAATCCCATGAGCCGGTTGCTGTATAGTTTCCTGAATGATTAATTATATTTCCGCCTGTCATCTCTCTGCCGATGTCATTTGAATCTGTAGAAATCATTTGCTCATCCGAATCCGGAGTCCAATAATAATACGCACCGGTACTTTTAAACGTCAGTGTCTCGCCCTGTGATTCATACCACTGTTTATCATAATCCTGAAACCGATTTTCCGACAGCACCTGTTTCCCTGCTGCAGATACCGTTAATGGGATACACAATAAAATCATTAAAAAAGTTAATAAGCATATATTTTTGGTTTTCATCTTTATTAGCCCTTTCAAAAATTTAGTTTTCCGGAAAGAAGCTTGCAGTGCATTTAAACCCCCTTTCCGTCGCTTACGCTCCTCCCTTCCCCCTTTTTGATAACCGCTTACGCAGTTCTAAAAAAGGGGGACAAGGAGTTTGCGAGTGCAACACAGGTATATGCAACAACAATTTAGTTTTGATACTGCCCCTCACCGAAACTCATTACCTTTATTTCTTTATAAGAATCATATCTTCAAAAGCATTTGCATCCTTCTTATCGGTAATTCCGCGCATGTACATGAGGTATCCCTTTCTTCCGGTCCCGTCATTGTCGTTTACGGCAACTGAAAATCCTATCATATCATATTCGCTTACCTTACCCGTTTCCTTGAGATATGCCCATGGTATTGCAATTTCATAGATTGTGTGATTATCCGCAGTACGATTTACCGCGCCCTTGTATGAGCTTACCACTCGTTCCTTTTTAGTAACCAAATCCGCAAGCCATGCCCATGTCATAAGCTGATTGTTGTCATTTCTTGAAAGACCTATCTCAAAGTAATCGGTATTTGAAACTCCTACACCCTCAACTCTTGCCGTGTCAAGCGCAACCTGAATATTATCACCCTGCCATACATCCGAATCCTTGTACGGCTGACAGAACACATCATCGGTAACGTCAACTGCCATATAGAAGTTATCGTCATCCCATTTTCTGTATACCTTAAATGATAAATCAGCCTCGCCCTTCCAAGCGGAGAATTTTGATGAATCGTTTGCAATAACCTGACAGTTATCCCATTCGCCCGGTGAAATTACACCATCCATTACCGGCGTTATTCCGTCATTTACGCAGGCTGAGAAATTGAGCTTTCTGTCAAATGCTTTCTTCTGACCGTTCACTTCGAGAACAAAGCTTGCTGCAGCACCATATTCATATCCCGGTGCATCGGCGTCAAAGTACACCGTAACGGTCTGACCCGGTGCAATATTATCAAGCTTCTGCATTTCAAGCGTTGAGATGTTTATGCCCGATGATGCCAAAACTCCGAGTGTACCCGATACGGGAACATCTGTAGTATTCGTACAGTATGCCGCAAGACGCCATTTATCCCATTTTCCGAACTCGACAGGCTCCGGAACTATTCTTACGCTTATCGCCGGATTTACATTAACCTTAACCTTTATAGGTATCGTCATATCATTATCCGTTGAAACACTCAGATCAAACTCATGCGTTGTTTCGCTCGTTATCTCCGGAACATGAATTACAATATCAATGCTGTTCTGTTCACTGTTAAATTCGTTTGAACCTACAATGCTCCAGCCTTCAGGCATTCCTACCGCATCAACACGACCGGACGCACCCTTACCCATTGCTTTTCTTGTAAGCGTAAATGTTACATCCTTGCCTCTTATTGTATCCTTTTCTGTAGCCCTTGCCGCAAAAGCTGTATTTATCGACATCGGCTTAATGCCTTTATCGGAATAGATATAGATCGGTCCGCTGCCTATCGATACCGAGCCCATGCCGTTTTCGGTGTTTATAACCGAAAAGCTTCCGTCACAGCCGATAACCTCTATAGTTTCGTCATGACCTGAATTTGCAGCAAACTGCATCGTCTTGAACTGACCGTCGGCAGCCCATACTACCGATATTGTCTTGTTCTTCATCTCGTCATAAAACTCATATCCGTAATACGGATTTGAAAGTCCGGCAACAGCACCCAAATATTCTGCATTACGCATTTGCTGATACATATTATAGTAGCTGTAATATGCCGGCTTCGGAACGCCGTAATAGTCTATCAGTCCCCAGTTATGCTCGTGGTAATCCGTTCTCGGTCCGTCATCCTGGAAATTATAATACCATGTTTCCCAAACACCCTGTGAAATCATTATCATATACATTCTGACAATATAATCACGCTGGGTTTCATAGGTGATTTTAGGCATATAGCCGTTTACATCGGCCGTATGGAAGCCTGTTTCGGTTGAAATAATAGGCTTGTCCTCATCACCGTATCTTGCCATTACCTCACGCACCGATGCAATCTTTTTAAAGAGTATCTCAGGCGCGCCTACAGGCAGACCGGATATCTGCTCATCCACTGTTTTACAGTAGAAATGTACATCTACCGCGTCAAAGTTCAGTTTTGTTTCTATACCGTTTCCGGCTTTGTACAAATCGTCAAACCACTTCAGACTTCCGGCTTCCGTTCCGCCCAAAACAGGGTCACACAGAACATTTCTGCTGTCAGTGGTTTTAAGCAGCGAATATGCTGATTTCATACCGTTTAAAAACTCATTTACATCTACTTTTATAAGGTCGGATTCGTTTCCGTTTGAATAGAGATAGTTTCCGTAAGCCTTAGATGCCGTTGACATATTCTGCAGCATTGTACTCACACCTATATCGGTGTACATCTGTGTATTTGAGCCTGAAACCTCCCAAAGACGGTTTTTATTTGAAGCGCCCATCTCATCCATAAGACGCACAGCCTCTTTTTTCATCGTATCCATATATGAACCGTAGCCTACCGTTGCACTTCCGCCATAGTTCGGATGGTTTGTTATGTTAAAGGCATCCTTTACCTTGTGTGACAAAACTCCTTGAGTTGTAACCTTTACCGGGGTAACATCCTTGCGTTCGTTACCGTCCTTATCAAAGGGAGTTACGGCAAAATAATACGTTGTTTCAGGCTCTAAGCCTGTTTTGGACACATACTTATTTATAAAAGCATCATCAAGCTCTGCATAGGTGTCCACAGGCTTAAGTCCGTCAGTGCTTGTAAACGGAGTTTTTTCAATATATAACGCAACCTTACTTACGTTATCTGTATTAAACGTAGACCAATCGAGATATGCCAGAAGATAATTCTTCATCTCGACGCGCAGCGGTACCTGTGACGGCTTTTCGGATGCGGCATTTTCTACCGGATATCCGTTTACGCAAATCTCGCTCACAGCCATATCAGAAGTTGAGCTTTGCATAATAATTTTGAGATATCTTGCATTTCTTCCCGGCATGCCCGAAAAGCTGCTTTTTACTATTCCGCCGTTTTTGTCGTTGTGGTTGAGATAATATGTATATGTAAAATACTTTTTACCGTCAAGACTGTATCTTATCTCACAGCCTTCCATAAATGTGTTACCATTTGCAAGCGAATATATATCCACATTGCCTATCTGATATGGCTTCTTCAAATCAACAACAACCGTTGCCCACTTCTCTTTGGTGGAAATAACACTTTCGGTATCTCCGTCAGTAAGCTTTGTCCTGTCGGGATCCTGCATAATAATATCATCAGAGGTTTTGTATGGATTTTGAGTATAATAGCTGTACTCGGCATCGCCGTCTATACGGCTCTCGCTTATTCCCTCTTTACCCGAAACGCTTATTTCGGTAATCATCACGCCCTCTCTGCCCTCAGCCTTGTGCATAACAAGCTTAACATATCTTGCATACATTCTCTGAGTTATGGCATAAGGGATTGTGTTTATCGTATAATCGACCTTGTTCACAGCTTCTCCGGCACCGATAAGCATATAGTTTATTCCGTCTGAGCTAAGATACACATCATAGCTTTCCAAGCCGTTTACGCTTGAGTTATACTGAGTAACAAATGTATCGGTTACTTCATATATACCGCCCAAATCGGCAATAAATGTGTTATGCTCATCAATTTCCGGATCCTTCTGTGAATATATGGTCCGCGGCTTTGCGGCTGTATCATTATATTCAGCCGAATTTACAGCAATATCTGCTGTTCTTTCATCAGCCGTACCGTTTGCCGCCGAAGCGGTTGCAGCAATATTAAGTGTTGCCGCAGCCGCAAGACATAAAGCAATAATTTTCTTAATCATATTTAGCTCCGTTCTTAATATATATGTCCTGTCGTTTACAATTCATTTATAAACAGTGCATCGCTCGCCGCAGAATACTGTATCGTAAATCCCGTTGCGGCAGACGCAAAGTCTATGGGAATCATTGTTGTTCCGTTATATATTCTCGGATATGCCGACAACAGATAAGGTTGATTTCCGTTCTGAGCAACAAGCGTTGAGCCTATCTGTATCTGAAGAGATCCCAGCATTGTTGTTGTCGATATTCTCCGGCGCATTCCGTCCCATTCAACCTTGTAGTGTGCAAGCTCAAAAATGGGTCTTATCGGAACCATTATATTCCCGTCTATCTCATATACAGGTACGGATAAATCCTGTTTTTCACCGTTTAAATAAACACCGGTATTATCACCGGCAAAAGCAGCCGGTGCAGCAGCGAATATCATCGCCGCTGCCAGTCCCGCAATTATTTTTTTCATAAAATTCCTCCGTTCTGCCGCACTCATCAGCGGCTGATAACAATCAATATCAGTCATATACTACCATTGTTGTATGGTCACCGTATCTGAAGCATGCAAATACGGTTGAATAAGAATTGGGATACTCCTTATATGTTTTTATTGCCGTACTGTCACTTGTTTCAAATTTCTTTGCAGATTTGTTATAATGCAGGATAGTCGGCATTTTATCGGTAAATGTATTAATAAGCTCTGTCGTAGATGTTACATCCGCCGGATTCTTTGGCGTAACACGCAGAGTACTGCCTTTATAATCATATGCGCTTGCTGCATATGAATAATAGTTTTCTGTAAGAGAGCCGGTGCTTCCGAGAGTTCTCTTTTCATTATCGAACACCTTAATCATGGTCTTGACATTTCCGTCAGTATCAAATCCGAGCCTTAAGAGGTCGCCGCTGTTCACCTCGTTTTCACTGAGAGTTTCATCAAGCATATATTCCTTAGCGGACGATCCCCACATACCTTTTATTATTTTAACGGCGTCTCCTTCGTCATTTACACCTTCCAATACCTTTTCAACCGCAAAAATGTTATATTCATCCACCTCACCGTCACTGCCTCCGAGGAAGCCCAGGACGTAATCGGCAGCTTCTGCATTTGCTGATTTTGCAAAGCTCACCACGGTATATTCCTTATTCCATTCAAAGCAATTGGTTAATCCCGTATATACCTCGAATTTTTTTTCCTTTGTTATATCAGTTGGTATGGAAAACACCTTTGTATTTTCATTCATACGTGACGAAAGCAAGAAGAGACCGTACTTATGATTTACTTTTATTTTATTTGTTACCTGACGAAGCGTGCCGTTTTCATCAAGAGCTTCCGATTCAGCCAAATCAGTGGTATAATGCGCCGCAGTTTCTATTTCACTTACTCTGCCCTGTGAATTCAGCTTGTACAAAATCAGCTGACCCCCGCCGAGTCCGTCGGTTATGGCATTATTAAGCGCATCGATAACAGCATCGGCATTATCCGCCTTTTGTTTTATTCCGCTTCCGTTTCCGTCTGTAATATAATATTTATCCGCCGTATAAAGATTTGTGACCTCACCGTTTTCGGTAAAGACCTTAAGTCTTATAAGATTTTCCTCACCTGTGTCCTCATCCTTATTAAATCTTATAAGATATCCCGCCTGATATCCCTTGCTTGTCATGGCATCATAATAACCTACTCTGCCTTTGGGATCAAGGTAGAATGTTCCGTAGGACAACGGTTTTATACTATTATACTGCAAAAAGTCAGATGTGACCTCATATGTTATACCGTCTATGACAACAATATCATCCGAACAGCTGTCAACCGAGCCTGTAATTATTTTTTCCGATATTATTATCGTTGTAACCGTCTTATCCATACTTTGGGCAATAAACACGGTGGAATATTTTTGAATATCGGACAATTTCTTTACCGTTCCGTCCGCAAGTATGACTTGATAGCTCGGATACTCTGCATACAGCTCTACCTGATACTCAACATCCGAGTTATACTTGCTTCGTATAATGCCTTTATCCTTATCAACAGCCGATACCGTTACAACATCGTAATCGGTAATTACAACTACCTCATATTTCGAATTTCTGTCATTGTCAATAAGCTTTATGCTGCCTTGTGCGGGCATATAACAATCATAATCTCCGTCAAGGAGCTTGCCGTTATATATAACATCAGCATTTTTTGCCAGATCTGCCCTGCGCTTCTTGTCAAGCTTGGGTCCCGACTCATATGTATATGTCATATTCTCAAAGCTTACTATATCCTCAGCGTCAAATTCAATCACGCTGTCCTCCTGTGTAAGCTTCATATATACAAGCTGCCTTTGGTCATCATCCGTGTTTCTGTAGTAAAAATCAACCACATTTCCGAGATAACTGTCTGCCGGCAGTGTACCGTCAGTATAAATACTGCCGCCTATCTTAACATATCCTCTTCCGGCTGCCGTTTCACCGGACAGTCCCGTGAATTGGTTTGCATTTACAAGCCCCTTGCCCTTGCCTGCATCAAGAATCTCCGACATATAGGTTTCACCCTTAACGGTCGTATATTTACCGCCCAAGCCGGTCGGTTTCCACTGCATAATCTCTGTATCCAATGCATTATAAAGCATTGCCGTCAGATGATTCATGGTAAACCCTTCCGCACGTGGCATACCCTTTGTAAGTCCAAGACTTGCCGCATAATGGTTATATGTACTCTGTGCAGCCCGTCCGTAGCCAAGAAGATTTAACAATATAAATGACGCATCGTCAATATCAGCTCTCGTATACGGATCCAGTTCTGTTTCATCACCCAGCAGCCCAAGCAAATACGCATTATATGCAGCCTCGGCGATTGAATCGCTTTCATCTACATCCGTAAATCCGGTATCTCCGCCGCTGTATTTAACACGCTTATCGTCAGGAAGAGCATTTACTACAGCCGTTATTATGTCACCTCTCGAAACAGGAGCATCCCCGTTAAATGTGGCTGCGCTGTCAAAAAAACCAAGTGAGCATAATATATTGTATTTATCCGTTTCGTCTGCCGCCGCACCCGCGGGGATGCAGAAATTGAACGAGGTTATCAGGATCGCAAGTGCCGGTAAAATAGATAGCTTTTTTAGTTTCATGATTTCCCTCCCAAACCGATTAATCCGTAAATTATTTTAGCCGCTTCGGCACGTGTTGCATAATCCTTCGGGGCAAAAAGATTATTATCCTTTCCGCTCATAATACCTTCGGATTTTAATGCGTTCACAGCGTCCTTTGCATAATCATATATGTTCTCATCGTCCGCAAAGCTTTCTGCTCCGTTTTTAAACGAAGCACCGCACGATAAGGCTGTCCTGTATGCCATAACCGCCATATCCTCGCGTGTTATATTCCGTCCCGCTCCGAAAAGCTCATCGGATATTCCGTTTACTATGCCCTTTTCACAAGCTGAAGCAATATATCCGTAATACCATGAATCCGCTCTTACATCCTCAAAGGAGCATTTTGCGTCTGCATTCTCCAGACCATAGGCGCATACAATCATTTTTATAAACTGCTCTCTTGTCACCGGTGCATTCGGCTCAAATTTTCCGTCACTCATTCCGTTTATGATTCCCTTACTGTAAAGAGCGGTTATACTCTCTCTTGCCCATGGAACGGAGTCAATATCGTCAAAAATATTCTTTTCTTGCGCGGGCTTATCCTCCTTTGACGGATTTGTCAGATTCGGAGCACTTATTGCAGCACCTGATGTTGATGACGAGGAGGATGTTCCTCCTCCACCGCCGCCTCCGCCGCCCGGTGTATTATTCTGCGAGACAGGATTTTTAACAGAATCGTTAAATACCTTATTTATTTCTTCAACCGATGTATACGGAGCCCGGGTTATAAGCTCCTTCTGCACAGATGCCTTCTGTGTATTTGTCAGCTTGTCATATCTGTCAAAATCAAATCCCTTAAGCCATGCTCGTCCCGCATCCAGTATCGCAGGTACTCCGGAATAGTTTTTGAGATTGTTGAATTTTGCTATTATGACACTGTCATTGAAATTCTCTTCAAACGCCTCCGGGTCCTTATAATTCTTGTTTATAAATTCGTCCGCAATACTATCGGCAAAGCTTAAAAACAAATCTGTATAGATTTTGTTTTCGTCAAATCCAATCTCAGTTTTATATTTGTCGAGGAAGCTCTTAAACTCCTCCTTGTCCGCAGCAAGATTAACAGCGCTTATAACAGCACATTTTACTGCATATTCCGTCACTTGCTGTGCATCCTCATATTTCTTTCCCGCCATCATAGCCGCTATTGAACCGATAATATCCTTATCAGGATACTTCTCTTGTATCTCGTCTGCACTCTTTACTCCGTCAAGCAGATACGAATGTTTTTCCAAAGCCGCCTTTGCAAGCTCTGCGGTAGATGCGGAATTTATGTCGCTTAAAAGCTCATTGTTCTTTTCACTGTCTGTAAACAACACACTCTTATAAATCACCTCACCGTTCGGATCGGTCACATATATGTTATGGTTACCGTAGATAACAGACTTAGGGGAATATACAAACGAATATGCTCCGTCCTCTGCCATCTTAACCTGACTCACAAAAGCTACTGCATTCTTCTTCTCAAAATCATCCATTTCTTTAAGTTTTTCGGGCGTTACACCGGGCCTTAAAACCTCGATTGTAACCATATTAAGGTCATATGATTTATTTCTTTCCGAAATTCCCGAAACACGCAAAGTTTTTGACGGAACGTCATAGCTTAAGCTGTCTATTGTGCTTGCAGCAAACGACACAGAACCAAACATCATTGCCGAAACGGCAGCACATATAATTATCTTCTTTTTCATAGCAAAATTCCTTTTCTATTCCAAATTACAGGCTTCCGAATTCCTTTAGTTCCGAAAGTGGTATTCTATCCTCCAAGGAGCTCCAGACAAAACTTACGAGCTTCACTCCCGTTTCGCCCTTTAAATCGATGCTGTTGGTAAATTCCGCACGTCCGTAGCCGTCAAAGTTTACGGTTGAAAAATCCCAATCCACAATGTCGTTATCTTTGTATGCCGCCGTTATCACAACAACATCTCCGACTCTGTCGCAGTTTGATACAGCCGTTGCAGAAACAGTAATTTCATTCAGCCCGTCAAGCGACGTAATTCTTGCACCTGCTGCCGTCATATAGTCGGTATTCTCAATAAAGAACGGAATATTCTCCCGCTGAGCTGTTTTAAAGCCCTTAATAACGACTTCGTTCAGCGTTATCTGGTGCGATACGCTGCCCTTTTCGACAACCACAAGCAAATATCTTCCCTTTACGGGTTCAAAATCCTGTGGGATTTTATTTGCGCACGCTCCATCATCCGTCTTTGGGTTTTCCGTTTCACTCACATTTTCAAAGCTTACACCGTCGCTGCTTATATACACGCTCACCTTACCTGCTCTCGTCGCTGCACCGTAATATCTCTCCCAAACGTCCACACCGGAAATATAGCACTCCTCCCCCAAGTTGAAGAGAATATTCGCCGGATCGGCAGAATCCCATGTACCGAACGCCAAGCATGATGAAGATTCATAATCCGATAAGTTACCCTGCAAAAGCTTTTCTAACGATGGATCGGTGTCTGAAATCTCTGCATTCGAGTTCCTGCCGTTAAACTTTATGTATGAATACGACAGATTCTTAAGCTTATCGTTTGAGTAAGCTCCATATTGTGTTTTGTCAAAATCAGTTACTATGTTTCCGCTTAAAATAACACTTTTCGCTGCGGATACCAGAGCCGCATATGCCTGTTCCAGTTCTGCTTTTGCATTAAATATCGTTAAACCCGAGGCACTGTTGTCCCAATAAACCTCCGCCGCATAGTTGTATGCCGCCAAATAATCTGCGTATGACTCTTCGGTGTACACACTTTTATCAACTCCGGCATATTTTACAAGTGCCTCATATAAATCATCTCTTGAAAACGGACTCTTAAAGCCTTTTATAACCAGCTCATCAAGGTTATACTGTGATGAATTTTCAGTATCCGCCAAAATCGTTATTTTAACAAATCTCGCCGATGCAGCCGGGAATACTGCCGCGGTTTTTAGTACATCATATTCAAATCCCGCCGTATTATCCTCCAAAAGCTCTGTCCTCGCCTTTACTGTTGCAATACACTTATAACCCGTACCGTCACCGCTTACCTCAACGGTATAGCCCGCCATATTCCATCTCATGGATTTATCGGATGCAAAATACGCAAATTTTGAAAAAACATCAATCCCCGAAATATAATAATCGGCTCCCAAATCATATATAATAACGGAATTATTCGTTCCGTCTGTAGTCATAAATTCAGTTCCTATACCGTCGGACAGCTTTTTATTTGCCGAGTCACCCGTTTTTAGTGGTGAACCGTCCCCATATGTGTATACTGCCGCCGTTTCGGAAATAGTCAATGACGGATTGTCCCCAACTGTTTCCGGGTAGTAGTCATTCTTATTCTTATCCGTCAGCTTATTGTTTGTAAGTATTGACAGTGACTTGATATATGTCATTTCCGCTGCCGTTCGTTTTAAATTTTCCGCCGCCTGCAAAATCTCATCTTTACCTGAATCAGGATTATCATAGACAGAATTTGCCTCCTCCAGTGCGGCATTCATTTTCTGAACACTATCCGAATCGGCAACATCGGTGTATGCCGTTCCGGTGTATTCGTCAATCAGCTTTTTCAGCTCATCACGTTCCGTTCCCGTTACTTCAGTCACTTGCAGCTCGTCAAATGTTTCCGTATTTTCCGGTGTATTTGCCGCATCTTCCATATCTGCCGCATACGATAAAACCGTTTTAGGCACTTCTGTGGCATTCTCTGCTGTTTCCGCAAAAGCAACGGTATTTATGCACAATGTCATTAGGCACAAAAGAGCAGTCATTCTTCTTTTCATATTAGTCTCCTTTACGACATTATTAATTTATTTCAGATATGTACCGTCCGTCCCACGGCACATATCTGATATTTGTGTTGTGAGCTCCCCATAAGGGGAGCTCATGATTATTTTGCTTGAAAATCTGTCAACGGTGTCATATTGCTGTCCCATGCGAAGTTCTTTATAAACGCTCCCTCAGGAAGTGCCGAAAGACCGCTGAACATATTATTCCACGTCTGATCGCCGTTTGCCGGTACTGTTACCGTTACTTTCTTTACCGCATTAAGCGTTCCGTCTGCATTGTAAATTGCTGTTACAATATCTGCCGTTACATCTGCTGCCGTATTATTTGTCACAGTTCCGTTTGCAACTACCGTTTTCGCTCCCGTGAGACTTCCGTCTGCTGTTGCCGGTGCTGTTACGTAATTTATTGTGCCGAATGTAAGTGTGCTTTCGGGAACTGCCTGAGGAATAAATCCTTTGATAACAATTTCCGCCAGAACCATCTGATTAGATGATTTTGTAGCGGTAAATCTCAGGTATCTTCCCTTTACGGGCTTAAAGCTCGATGCAAAGTTCTTAAGAGTACCTCCGTCTAATGAAACAGGCTGTCCGGCATTGTCGCCCGACTTGTAGTAAACGCCCTTAGGACTGCCTATAGCTGCAATCTCCGTAAAGTTTACACCGTCATCACTTACCGATACAACAACATTTGCTACAGATGCGTAACCAAATTCCCATTCATACAAATCAGCGCCGGTGAAATATACCTCATGCATTGCGTCTGCCGTAACAGATACAACCGCATCGCCGTCCCAACGACCTGCAACGACATGATCACCGTCTTTAGCCAAAAGCAAACCGCCGGTAAGAAGTATACCGCCCTTAGCGGCATCGTTTCCTACAATCTCGGTTGAAGAGTCGGTTGATGTTATCTGATATGTCAAGCCTGTTGAGAGATTACTCATACCCGGATATTGTTCACAATCAAACGTTTCAATCAGGTTATTTGTGAGAATACCGTAGTTACCATTATAATTCAGTGCATTAAATGCAGCCGTAATTTCGTCCGCAAGCGCGGTTATCTCTGCATTTGTTCCGGTCTGCGCTTCAAGCATTGCCTTTCCGGCATCAAGCTTAGTCTTAAGTACTGCAAGAGTTTCGGGTGTTGCATATGCTTCGAGAGTACTGTCAATATCATACTTCTCTATTGCACTCTGTAAGCCCGAATAGTCGGCATTGATACCGAAAATTACTATTTCGGACATCTGAACAAGATTATTTGCTTCCGATATCGACACCTTTATATAGTTAGCCTTAACCGGAGCAAACTGAACGGATGTCATGTCTGTAACCTGTGTGGTAGCATCAGGCTGACTGTCGCTTGCGTCAACGGTCTTAATTGTTGTAAAGTTTATTCCGTCAGTTGAATAGCTTACCGTTACATCCTTTGCCTGTCTCCAATTGCCTTTCTCCGTTACAGTAAACACATCAACGCGGTCCACAACGGCTGTGGTGCCGAGATTCCAAACCGTGATTCCCGGTCCGCCCGATGTCCAACCTGTAGTTATAGTGTGTTCTCCGCTCACAGAGTTCAAAGCACCTGCCTTAAGCTTTATAGAATTCGGATCATATAGAATATTTCCGTTTGCGTCCCTGTCAACATTTGAATCATCGGGATATGAATATGTCACGTTGTTTGACGCATTCTTAAGCTCTGTTATTGTCGGATCATATGTCTGATATACCGACAAATCGCTGTCGTTCCATGCATTTCCGCTGTAAATAAGACGCTCATTTACAAGCACAAGGTTAGCTATAGCATCGTTTATCGCTGTTATTACGGCAGACATCTCGGCAGCACTGCTGCTTTCCGTTATTGTATCAGCCGCACTGCGGGCATTTCTTAATGCGTCCGCGCTCGCCTGCGTATAGCAGTATGATACATCAAGATACTTGTCTGCTGCCGCTGCAGCTTCGATTACCGACTGAGTAAGCTTTTCGTATCCGAATACTGCAATCTGAGCCGGTCTTACCTGTGAGGAACCGCTAACCAATTCAACAGCCACATATCTTGCCGTCTGCGGTGCAAATGAAACTGTTTCAAGCTGATAGAGATGTAAACTGTCGGCACTTGCTATCAAGTCTGAGGTTTCATCGGCAGCCTTTGCGGCAGCCTTCTTATACACAACTCCGTCACTTGAAAGATATACCGCCGCATAACCAAGCTTATAAAACCCGAGATAATTCTGAGTCATTCTGTCATGAACAATATCCGCTCTGTCTACAATATATTCCGAGCCAAGATCAAATACAGCTATATTCGGCGTATGGCTGTCCCATGATGTAGATGTTCCCAGCGTTCCGTTATTTATACTTCCGCTCGTCATCTTTGTATTATCGGAATCATTACTTATGAGCTCTGAATCGCCGTCCGAGTTCCACTTATATGAAGGCATATTGCTCGCATTTACAAGCGTCATGGACGGATCCCACTTTGAGTAGAAGGATGCTGTATCATCATCAACCCATGTGTTTCCCGACAGTGTATAATGAACCGATGACGGAACGAGTGAATTTATCGCGTTTACCGCCTGTGTGTTCATTACCTGCGCATAAGCGTCATTTGTATAATCTATGGTGCATAATCTGTCATATGCCGACTGAAGCGTCGCAATGCTGTCGGCTGTATAGAACGCGCCGAGCGAAAGATATTTTTCGGCTTTTGCCTTTGTCTTTTCAACCTCAACGCCTGTTGTTCCGTTACCCGGCACCGTTCCGAAAATAACAAACTCTGCCGGGGCAACCTTGTGCGCGCCGTTGGCTTTCTTCAGCTTTATATCAATATACCGCGCTTTTACCGCACCAAACTCAATTGGCGTCCTTTCCGGGATCTTCGCTTCCGAAGCAATTTGCTCCGCGGTGAGTGAGGTCTGTGCGGTTACGGCA
Organism: Clostridiales bacterium; assembly: GCA_029219585.1. Lineage (GTDB taxonomy): Bacteria > Bacillota > Clostridia > UBA1381 > UBA1381 > Ornithomonoglobus. Next base: position 7,888 of record JAQXTR010000081.1, on the reverse strand, counting down.
GCAACCTGTTTCATATCGGCTTCAGTTTCGCCTGCCCAAATCTCAACATCGCCCAAAAACCAATTTTCATCGCCCTTTGAGATTGACCAAACATCAACACCGCTTACGCTGTAGACGCCGTTGAGGTCAAAGTGCGCCGTATTTAAAGCACCCGAATCCCAGCTTGTCCATGTGAAATCATCAGTATACTCACTGTTTACCATTCCCGATGTCATAGCCTGTCCGAAGTAGTCCGCTTTTGCATACCCGCCGTTCCTTCTTGAATCATGTCGGTCATACTGTCTTATTTCCGAATCAGAGTCTGCGGACCACGAATACACAGCTTCTGTATCGGCACTATTGAGCGTAACTCCCAGACTTTCATATGCGGTAATATCATCACTCGTAAACGTATTTCCGCTCAATACGTAAAGAGTATCCGCAGCACTCGCCGAGGTGAGAACCATTCCGCTCATGCAGGTGGCAAGAATACTCGCTGCACATATTGCTGAAATTATTTTTTTCATAATCTTCTTCCTTTCTATCATTACACATATATTTGCTTTACAGAGCTGCCGTTTAAAACAAATCCAATCGGACGGATGCTAAATTCTCCCGGCAGCCCTTTAAAACCTTAACCCTTTATTCCTCCGAGGGATACTCCGTGCATTATCTGCTTTTGGAATAAGAGGAACATTATAAGCAGCGGTATCATGGCAAAGAGCAGTACAATTACATACTCGTCCATCATAAATCCCGCGCTCTTCATTCTGAATATCTGAACAGGTACCGTATAGAGTGCCTTATCCTTAAGCACCAGATACGGCCACAAAAACTCACCCCATGTAGCATTAAAGCTGAATATCGCAACAGTCGTTACAACAGGCTTTGAAAGGGGCAGAATGATACGTCCGAATATTCCCAAATCGGTACAGCCGTCTATTCGCGCAGCCTCTATATACGATATTGAAATAGAGTCGAAAAAGCTCTTAAAGAGCAATACATTAAACGCATTCGCACCCTTGCACAGCCACATCGGCCAATATGAATTCATCATACTGAAATGACCTACCGGGAAATCCATAAATGTCATAAACAGCGGCACAAGGCTTACGGAGCTGGGCAGCATCATAGACCACAGCACCAACAGAAATACAAGATTGGCACCCTTCGGCTTCAGTCTTGATATTACATATCCTGCCAAACCGTTTACGACTATCGCAAAGAACATATCTCCCGCCGAAACTATAAGCGTGTTGAGATAGGATCTGGAAATATTCATCTTGCTCCACACCTTTATAACCTTTTCGGGGTGAAAGCTGTGCGGAAACAGTGTAGGCGGTGTGCTTAAAAATTCCTTAACATCCTTAAAGCTGGACAAAATTATCCACACTGCCGGGAAAAGGAAGGAAAGAGAGATTGCAAGCAATACGCCGAACATTATCCAATATCCTATCCTTACTCTCTTCAGCTTAAAATCAAGAGATGTTAAAATTCCCGTATCTTTATTTTCAAAAGCTTTCATATATGTCTTCCTTTCTACTCTCCGAGTTTTTTCTGCAATCTGAAATAGAAGCATGTTACAACAATCAGTATTATAAACGTGATAACTCCGAGTGCCAGAGCACGCTCCGGCTGGAAGTTCTGGAACGCATATTTAAAGCCTTGAAGATTTAAGGAAACGGATGCGTTATTCGGTCCTCCGTCCGTCAGCGTCATTGGTTCTATCATTACCTGGAATACGCCTATAATCTGTCTGACAAACTGAAGCAGAACAATCGGGAATATTGCCGGAAAAGTTACGCATTCAAAACGTCTTATAACTCCCGCTCCGTCCATCTTTGCAGCCTCGTAAAGCTCCTGATTGATTCCCTGAAGCGAGGCAAGATACAAAATCATTGAGCCGCCGCAGCCCTGCCACGTCATCATGATTATGATAAGCGGTATCGTCTGATTTGCATTCTGCAGCCAGTCGTTCGCAGGCAGCCCCAGTTTTCCCAATAGGATATTTAACACGCCCGATTCGCCCGGCAGATACAAAAAGTACCATATCAACGCCGCCGCAACTACCGGCACTATCTGTGGGAAATATATTGAGAATTTTATAAACCCGTTCATATGTACAATTTCATTTATCATTACCGCAAACAGTATCGGCGGTACAAATCCTATAACAAATGACCATAATACATACTTAAAGCTGTTTGTCAAGGTTTTTACGAAAAGCATATCCGTAACTACCTCGCGGTAATTGTCAAATCCCACAAACTGTGTCGGCACATAGTTCTGAAGCTTAAAAAATGAATACATAAAGCCTATGCCTATCGGACGCCATACAAAAAAGTAAAACAACAGCACGCTCGGCAAGAGCAGCAGCCATGCGGTTGAGTTTCGGCGAATAAGTCCGAGACCGCTTTTTTTCAAAGATTTGTTCGGTTTGGTTTTCACTTATTTACCATTCCTTTCTTAATATTTATTGAAAGGCTGAATATTTTTATTCAGCCTTATCCAAATAATTCTTCTGGAAAGCAGCGTTTGCTTCCTTGATAAGCTGTGCCGGGTCGGCATTCTCATCAGTTAACACTGCCTGGATACATGAATCGAGAATACTGTAAAGATCCTGGCAGTTCATAGGCTCTTCCGGCTTTACGATTACGTCACTGTCATCCAGTGAGGTCTCAACCAACCTGTAATCTACATTTGCCATTCCCTTTGCCAGTTCTCTGACTTCATCACTAAGTCCCGGAAGCTCCCAGATACCGGTTGATGCATCGTAAACTATATAGCCCTGATCTATGTTTGTCTGCAAATCTGTTTTTGTTTTCTCTATATATGCCTGCTGTTCTTCTTCGGTAAGAGCCGGCTTGAAGTTTAATGCGACATCAAGCCACTTGAAGCAGGCATCAAGCTGTTCCTGAGTAGCGTTGGGTGAGAACATTCTTGTCTTGCCGCCCATCAGGCTGTAACGTCCCTTCGGTCCCGCAGGTATCTTTGTGAATGAAAATCTGTCTGTCGGCATACCGTATGTTTCGGTAAGCGCAACATCGGCACCTATTGTCATGTACATTGCACCCTGGTCAACAGCGAAAAGCTTCTGCATTTCAGGGTTATCTATCAATGTGTTATCCGGCAACGCATTGTACTTCCACTTTAAATCCTTTACGAACTGAAGTGCCTCGACACACTCCGGCGTGTCAAATGTTGCAATCCACTTTGCTCCGTCCTGCTTCATAAACTCAACGCCGTAGCTCCATGCGATGTTCATAAAATGCCAGCCGCCGCAGTTATTGATTGTGGGAAGAACGAATCCGGGCTGACCTGTCTTTTCCTTTATTATCTGCGCCGTTTCGGCAACCTCTTCCCATGTCTGCGGGAATTTGGGTACACCGTTTTCATCAACCAGTCCCGCCTGCTTGAACAGCTCTACATTGCAGGCAAGTCCCATCTTGTAGTAATCCTGCGGTAGTCCGTAGTATTTACCGTCCTTTTCGCATAAAGCCATGATGTCCTTGTTAAGATACTCACTGTATCCCAATTCATCAAGAATGCCCGTAATATCTGCAGAATATCCGGCATTTATTATCTTCTTTGTTTCTGTCAGATAACAGGTGTACATAGTCGGCAGCTGACCGCTCGATGCCTTCGGCAGGAACGTCTGCACATCATATGCCCATTCATCCGGAGTAATCTCAATATCGGGATATTTCTCCTGCATTGTCTTGAGATAACCCTCATACTTCTCCTGCTCAATCGGTCTGTTCTCCGACGGCCATTCTCCGATACTGATCTCCACCTTATCGGAATCGGCTGTTTCCGCCTGTTTTCCGCCTCCGCATCCGGCAAGCGATGCCGCAAACATTACCGCCGCCAAAACAACAGATAATTTATTTTTGTTCATTTTATGTATTCCTCCTTAATAAAAGATTAATTTGTTTAAATATATTATACACTTTTTACAAAGCAAAAGCCATAAAGAATCCTGTTATTTCTTTTGAAATCCTGTCACGATTTCACAGATAGCAGGTTTACACAGAAAGGGGCGCAGCAAAACATAAATTTTGCCGCACCCCTTTTTCGTCTCTCTATCTTATATATTCAAATAATTCTATCGCTTTCATCTGATTCTTTTGAACAACCGATTTATACTGAACAGTCTCAAGCCCTTTAACCATTCCCGATGCGGTGGTTGATATTCGCTTGGAAAACTTATATATCTTTATTCCGGGTGTCATATATTTTTTCATTATTGAGACCCTCCCTGCGATGTATAATCCTTGCTCAGCTTGCTTATCTCGTCAAATGTTCTTTCACTAAGCCAAACCTCGTCTATTTCAGCCGCATCCTCCGCATTCGCCGTATTTATCTGTATTCCTACCCCTATATTATCACCTGTTACGGTTATCGGATCATTTGAGGTAACGGCATAGTATTGACCGGCTGTTGTCTTCATTATCACAGTTATAAAGCTGTGTGAACCGCTCGACTCTGCCATGTAGCCCACATTATATGACTTAAGGTTTCCGTTCTCATCCTTAACCTCCGCAAAGCCTTGTTTACCATCAATCTTTGTAAGCTGCAGATCTCCTGCTCCGACAACAGCGCCTACGTAGAAATCTCTTGTTGTAAGCTTCGCCCCGTCACTCATCTTTATTTTATATTCTCCCGGTGTCATTTCGCCTTTCATAAGAAATCGTCTTGCGGAATCAAACGTCCCTTCGCTCTGATCAATATACACAATAGTTTCGTCAGAGTATGTTACAATAATCGTTTTCTGTCCTTGAGCCGCGTCCGACTTGACATTATTGCCTATGACCTCATAGGTCGTTGTTTCCGCAAGTGCCGATGTCATAGGACAAAGCAGCGCAGCCGCAGTCAATATGCAAAACAATGTTTTTTTCATTCTCATCCCCTCTTTCTGTGTATATCTGTTACGGCATTTTCTGTGTTTCCGCCAGCGGTATGAGCGAATCGTCCGTATCGCCGTTATATTTCTGCCATACAAAGTTTTTAACATATGCTCCCTCCGGCAGTGCGTTAAGCCCGCTTATCGTGTTGCTCCAATTCGCGGTGCCATCCGTGCCTCCGGCCTTTGCGGGAACATTGATACCTGTATTCTGCGTCAGTGCGATAAGCCTTGTGTTTGAGTCATACACCGCAGTCACGACGTCCGCCGTATAGGGCTGATTCTTATCATTTATCAGAGTGCCTCTTGCCGTTATACCGGTCGCGCCTGCTATTGTTCCGTCCGTTCCCTCCGTTCCCTCATATGTATACGTTGTAGTGCCGAATTGAAGAGGATATTCAATCCGCCCCCTGATTACCACCTCGGCAAGGATCTGCTGATGAAAAGCCTTTGTAGATTCAAATTTTAAATATCTGCATCTTATAGCCGCATCCGATCCGATATCATAGCTGCATCGCATCAGGTCGTATTGCCAATTACCCCAGTAGTCCACTATACCGTTACCTGTTAGCGGATCATTTACAGCTTGTATACCGTCTGATTGGAAATTCTTTAATGTTTTATAGTTAACGTTGTCTGTGCTGTAAGAGAGCTTTACACTGCTAACGCCCGCCATTCCACCGACAGCCATTTCATAAAAATCCACTCCGGTAAGGCTGATTTCCCTGCCGGCATCTACCTTAACGGTAACGGTTTCATCGCCGTCCCAACGCCCATGAACAACGTTTTCACTCGATGCACGGGCGAGATCGCCGAAAATAAGCTCCTCTCCGGTTGAATCATTTGTCATTACTCCTTCTTTATAGGTAGCCGTACCATAAGTAGTGTCATTTGTTTCTATTTCGTATCCTAAGCCTATCGGTGAGTTTTCCAAACCGGGATATAAGCTTCTGTCAAGCTCCGTTGAAAGATTCCCCGAAAGAATACCCTCTTTTTCGTATCCGAATACCGCAATTTCTGCGGGAACCACCTGATTGGAGCCACGGTTAACCCCTACCGCAATATATCTTGCCGCATGCGGAGCAAATGATACGGTTTCAAGCTGAAGATGCTTTGTTTTGTCACTGTTGTCGATGACAATCGTTTTACCTTCCGCCATCTTTCCCGCAATCCTGCTGTAGGACACTCCGTCATCGGATACATATACAGCCATATATCCCATCTTTTGAGTGTCGTTGTTAAAGCGCTTGTCATGTATGATATCTACTCTGTCGGCAACATATTCCGAGCCGAGGTCAAAAACTGCTATGCCGCCGCGCGAGGACCCATCCCAATTTGTGGATGCTTCGGTTTCTACATTTCCATCGTTCATGTGGTTATTTATATCTTCGGTTATCAATGGTGTGTCACTCGAAGCTGTCCACTTGTAGCTTGGACTGTTATCCGCTTTCACCGGCTTCTTCGTATCGGTATCATACACTTTAACGCTGCTGTCCCATTTATCGTAATATCTTGTCTGCGCTTCTTCAGTCCAATTATTGCCCGACAGAGTATAGCGGCTTCTGTTTCTTACAAGTCCGCTTATTGCCGTATCTGTGGCTGTAATCAAATTATTTACCGAGGTGTCGTCAGCGGTCGAGTAATTCACATCCTTTAAAGCCTTTACCGCAGCTCTCAGATTTTCTATGCTTGTGCTTGTATAATATGAACCCATATCAAGATATTTTTCCGCATTCGCTTTAGCCTTTTCAACCTTTATGCTCCGCGGATCGTTTGAAGGCAGCGTTCCGAATATCACAATTTCTGCCGGGCAAACCTGATTTACGGTATACTCTTCGCTGCCCCATATACATTTATCCGCTTTCCTTATCCTTACATCTATATATCTTGCGTTTACAGCCGTAAACTCTGCCGTGGTTCTTTCCGCTACATAGCTCGTGGCGGTTTCAATCTCACTCGCATTCGCAACATTATTGTCGGCAGTCACTGCACACACCTTTTTCATGGCGCTGCGGGTTTCTCCCGCCCAAATCTCAACTCTTCCTATCTTCCATTTGTTATTGCTTCCGCACATTGACCATACATCGACCGCACTGACGCTGTACACACCGTTCAGATCGAAGCAAGCCGTCTGCCATGAAGCCGATTCCAATTGTGAGTTTGTTTGATTCTGCGCAGCAGCAGCCGTTTTGTTTTGAATATCTCCGCCAATCATTTCCTGACCGTAATACGGCGAATCTCCTGTTCTGTTCTTCAGATCATATCCGTCATTTCGTCTCAGCTCCTCATCCGTGTCCGACGACCACTTATATGACGCACCCGTATCCGCGGAATTGAGCGTGATACTATATTGCGAATACAATGTCTCGTCCGCTTGCGTAAAGCTGTTGCCGCTTAGTACATAAAGCGTATCTTCCGCTTTCGCAGACAGCAGATTTCCCGCACCCGATACCAGCATACCCGCCGCGCAAGCCAAAGAAATAATTGTTTGTTTCAGCCTTTTCATCATATGATTTCCTTTCTGCAGAATATTATATAATAAATATCGCATCCGATTTTATCGGTTTATGCTAAGATATATTCTATAATTATACATCAACCGCACAGCAAAATCCATGAAAAATCCTGCTATTTCCTTTGAAATACTGCTGAATTTGTCAATTGTCTGTAATTATCAAAAAAAGACTGTATCAAAACTAAATTGTTGTTTAGTATATTCTTGCCCCCCTTTTTTAGACCGCCAAAGGCGGTATCAAAAAGGGGGGAAGGAGAAAACCGCTGTGCGATTTTCGGGAGGGGGGTTCGTTGCGCAGATTCGCATAAATACGTAACTCTACGGCGATTTAACCCCCTTTCCGTCGCTGCGCTCCTCCCTTCCCATGCTACGGCGTTTGTTGCTTTGCAACACGCCTACAACGCTAAAGCGTTGTTCGCCTTTTTGATAATTGCCTGCGGCAATTCTAAAAAAGGGGGACAAGAAATTAGTGGCGTCACGCCTTGCCCCCC
>JAQXTR010000080.1 GCA_029219585.1 Clostridiales bacterium | reverse complement strand
TCCGCATTCTCCGGCACCGTCCATTCAAATGTATATCCGTTTGTGTTGCCCGGCAGAAGCTTGCCGCCTGAGGTGATGGTGTGAACAAGGCTGCCCTTAACCCCGTCCTTCATCTCGTATATATTTACTGTATAGCCGTCCGCGTAAGTAAGTCCGACATTCTTAACATCCACATTAACCTCAATCGTATCTCCGTCAGCCGGTGTTTCGTCCGAGAATTTTATGTCTGTAACGTCAACCGCACCGCATGGCTCCATATACGAAGCCTTCAGCTTGAAGTCTGTTATCTCGACAGGATTTTGGGGGTTGTCTGTAATGGTCTGATTGTAGCAGTTGTACAGCACCATAAGATTTCCGCTGCCATCGGTTACGGCATTCGGTTCATCCGTAAATGCATTGGTATTTGTAAGTCTGTACGGATCAGCCCATGAACATCCGCTCTCGTCATCACTCGGCTCATTCTCTGACGGTTCGGTGTTGTTATCGGCATTTTCATCCTGTATCAGCGCTGTTGCATATACCTCTCTGCACTGCTTGTAATTGCCGTCATCATCCATTCCCTCAACAGAAACCGGCTGTGTCCATACGATATATATATCGTCGTTGTCAACAACCGCCTTAAAGTCTGCCATAGAGCGTGTTCCCTGCGGATTGTCAACTGCCGCCGATACATAGGAATACAACGAATCAATATCTTTCTTTTCTCCATCGCCGCTTGTAAGATATTCGTCCTTGATAGTACCGTCGTCATTTACGCCGTCGTGTATCAGCGATGAAATATCAATATATGCCACATCCTTTTCATCTCTGTACCAGAACAGCTTTGTATCCGCCGCCTCGCCGCTGCCTGTTCTGACAAACTGCGGGAGCGTGTCGCACACATTATCGTTTGTAATCCTTATCGGAACATACGTCCTATGCTTTTCAAAATCATAGCACTGTATAAACATCTCCTTGTCAAACGATGTGTCATTGCTTGAATCCTTATCTATTGTATACGCATATACCGAAATTCCGTTATATGTTATGGCTGTGAAATCCGATATGTTCGGAACATCAAACCCCAGCTCGGGAATAGGCGATGCCAAAAATCTCTGACCGTGCCAGTTTTCAATAAGATTCTGTCTGTCCTCATCACTTGCGACTTCCTCATCGTAGTAGTAGTCAAACAGCCATCTGCCCTGCTCCTTTGAGTAAAGCATATACACAACCACGCAATCGTTTGTATAGGAATTTATCATTTCCTCCGCCTTGCCGGTTGATGCCGTCTTTACATAGTATACTATTCTGTCGCCCGTCTTTTCGTCATAAACGCTTGTCGGGCTGTAATCGTAGTAGCTGTCATTTGTAAGACGTGTTTCTTCTGTAATTTCACCTGTTGACGGATTGATTACAGCCGTGTACACCTCAAGCTTTGAAAGATACTCTTCCGATTTATCGGTTGTTTCCTCAGCCGGATCGCTTGAAAGCCATGAAATCATAACTCTGCCGCCATCAATCTCGCATATACTCGGCCGGAAGTCGGCAGTGGCATCGTTCTGAACAATCTTCGGATCGCTCCAGCTTCCATCCTTATACAACGCATATTTAAGAACAGTTCTTTCGGTTATTCCTCTTGACATATCCGTATCCAGGAATGCCATAAATACACTTCCGTCGGCAAGCTTTATAAGCTGCACATCGGGATGCTCATATCCGTTTTCAACTATTGTTTTTGAGGATACCTCACCGAAAGCGGACATCATCTGCAGTTGATCGGGCATCCACTCCGACGGTTCATCAGAATACGGCTTCCTTACCGAAAATTCCGGTGCTTCATCCGCACTGCTCACCTGCACCTCAGGATGAACTACAAGATTTGCATATTCCTCAAATGAACCGAATTTTATATCCGGGAAGGTATATTGCACAGGTACAGAGAACAGGAACAGATCAACCCACACTCCGGCTGTGAATACCAGATCCGCACCCCAGTCGGAAACCAGATCGGAAGGCTCCCACAGTCCCATTGCGGTGAATGTTCCTCCGCCTCTTAGACCTATCGTCCCTGCCAATCCGACTCCGACATAAATCTGAACGGTAGCCGCCATTTTAACGGAAGCATGGAACTCTCCGAGCCTATTGTCAAAATCAACAGTTGCGTTACTTGCGTCATCATAAGTTATTTTCGGCTTTGACGTATCTGTACCCGCTCCGAAGAAGCCGAGAACATTTCCGCTTATATCAATTCCGAAATATGCCGGTATGAACACAACCGGAATTATTGTGTACCATGCCATTTTAACTCCGGCAGACACGCCAACATATCCGCCGACGCCTGTAAATACACATGCCTTGTTGCTGTATCCGTTGTTCGGGTTGGTTATTGTTGTGTATACAAATTCAAAATATACTCCAATCTGAACGTCTAATTTCCATGTCGGTGCGCCGAGCGCAGAGGTTGCTCCGGCATAATTTTCCGGAACATTCTTAAATGCGTCCTTATATGAGGATACAAGTCCCTCCTTAAACGATTGTATAGGATTTTTAATTGAGAACAAATCCTTGTAATATGCCCCTGTGTCACCCGCATAGCTTGTCATGTGCTTATCAAGCGCAGTGTCGGTAATCTGAGTCGGACTTACACCGATATACATCTTATAGCCCGTATCGGTTTTTATCGTGCCGACCGACACGAACGGAAGGTCAAACTGCATCGCCGTATTGCCGATAAGCGGCAATGCCGTGAAGGTCATATCTATCGGCAGATCAACGTGCTGAAGAACAGGTACCTTTTCGGTATTTTTCTGTGTAAACGTGTATCCCGTGAACACATCGGCGTATGTTGTTGTATTCATCTGCTCGTCCTGTTTCTTCACTATTGACGTAGCATTTGGATCCCATCTACCGAATCTGAATCTTCCCTTCTTGACGGTCTCGCTGTATATTCCGTGTGACTTATCGGTTGTTACACGCATATACAGCCTGTCGCCGGGCAAAATCTCCGAAACGGGAATATCCGCGGTAAATTCACCGTCCTTTTTCTTTGCCTCATGTGATGATCTTTCTGTTTTTGTAGCAGTGTCATATACAACAAATTTTATTCCCGTAACCGTTTCATCAGTATTTGGGTATTCGATGAGTTTTCCGCTGTATTGATTAGCGATTACTTTTGTATATTTGACAGGCTCTCTCATTTTCGCCTTAACAGCCACGGTGTCACCGTCAAGGATAAGATTATTTCCTTGGTTGGGATTATCGGTATATACATCTATATTGCTTATTATGCTGCCGTTTTCGCTGCTTATTGCCTGCTGACCGATATTCTGAGGATTTACCCAAACATTCACCTTGCTTATGCTGTCCTCGTCACCGTCTTTAATGACGCCGACTTCCTTATATTCTCCCTTAGTCTGCGAAAGGCGCAGCTCCTTGAGCAAATCGTCTCCGTTTGAGGAAATAATATATCTTATATAATGCTCCCGTGAGCCTTTGTAATCGTTCATTGCTCTGAACGGCAGGGTTTCAAATTTGCCGTCCGCATCTACAACCGAGAACGCCATGCCGAAGCTTACTATAGCACCCGTTGCCGGAGTCATATCCGTAATGCCGGCTTCTTTTGTCTGCATATTATATGTAGGTCTGTAAATGCTGCCCTTTACCGACTGATATATGTCCGCGTAACCGCTGTTCTCACATGAAAGCGTTATGATATTATTTTCCGCATTGTTTGATGCCGTATGATAGAAAGCCTCGCCGTCATAAAGCTTGCTGCTGTTCGGCTCCGACCATACGGGATAATATGTTGCACCGGCGTTTTCGGCCATACGAACTGACAGCGCATAAATCTTTCCGTAAACCGGATTCTTATCGAAAATATATTCACAGTAATCTACGCCGTTTATATTCTTTTCGTCCACCATATCGGTGTTGAAAAATCCGTATGAGGTATCAAACTTTGACAGGTCTGACTTTTTAACGCGGACAGCTATAGCGTTGCCCGTTCTCTGGAACAGCGGAGTTACCTCATAATAGCCGTAGCGGAGTCTTTGATTATCATCAAGGAAATTGCTTGTGCCGTTGTCCTTATCATAGGGAACAATAACTCCCTGCTTAACCCATCTTGTATCCGACTCATTGTGCTTATAGCTTACCATATAACCGGCAGGCTCATACATATCCTTGTATTCATCCCTCATAACGGTGGAAAGCTTTAAAATATCGCCCCTGTGATATGTATACGTCTGCGATGATGAAATTTTCTTGTTCTCACCGCTTATTTTAAAGTAGCCATAGTCATTTTTCGGAACGTTTATTTTAACCTTTGCATCCTTGTAGCCGAATGTCGGTTTAAGCTCTATCCGTCCGCGCAGACCGAAGGTTCCCGTCTGATTTTTCCATGCGTTTGAGGAATTATTTTCCTCGAAGTAAATATAACTCGAATTATTGTTAATCCAGTCAGAGTTCATCGTAAATGTCTGCGACGTGCCGCCGTCGTTTCCGTAGCGTGCTATTTCCTTTGACCGGCCGTCCTTTATGATTCTGACATTTTGCAGATATACATACGGAGTTGTGACATTTCCGCCTATAGTCTGCTGAAATGTCACCGCATTTTTGCCTTCCTTCGAATAGCGCACAACCTGATTATTTGTATCGTTGTTTGCGCCGGCAAGAGCAAGGAATGTCGCATCCTTCCACTCCGACCGAGAACCATCCCCGTTAAGGAATGTAAGCGGATCGGCATTTTGCAGATTTACCACAAACGGTCTGAAAATCGGCTTTATACCGTGTATCCAAAGCCTGTTGCAGTCGTCGCAGTAACCGTTGTTCATAATTGAGATCCTGACAGGATCCCAATAGGTGCAGAATGCATTGGTTTTTGTCCCATCCCCAAAATTCTTCTTGCTGTCATAAGAATTACCACCATTTCCATAATTCCAAGCAATGTCCCGGCTGCCCGAACCAACAAAATACGCTTTCATGGCGGCGCAGTTTCCCGTGCGCGCCCAATCTATCTGAACGCCGGCAATATCCGCGCCTTTGCTCTCCGACAGCGTCCAGCTTGCGCCGACAGCATCATAATATGACCACCAGAAGCTGTCGTCTATCCACTCCATATACCATTGTTTTCCTTGAGAATCATAATGGTTGCTGCCGTCATAGTGGTCGCCATGTCCCGTTTTGACCGGCTTTGACAAATCAATCGCATCGCCGAGAACAATATCGGAAACTCGCGCGCTTTCCTCTACGCCCATAAGCGATATACTGTCCTGCTCTGTTTGTCCGGCAGTACCCTCAATTGTAACAGACGCGCTTTCATGTGTTATCACGCAGTCATTGAGAGCTTCAAGCGTAAGCGTAAAGTCTGCCTCACCGACAAGATATTCCGTTCTTATCGGAATGTCAATCGTGCGCTTGTCAATTCCCATCGGGAACACAACGTCCATGTCAACCGGTGAAAAGTCGCGTCCCGTCTGCGCTGTGCCGCCCTCAGTCGTAAGATGAGCCGCGGCTATTGTGTTGAGCGCGCCCTCACGGGTAATTTCCACCGTTACGCTGTCACCCGATGCACTGTATGCTTTTTCTGCAAAGCCTATTTCCGACGGTGCCTGTTCCTCGTCGTCAATAATCGTTACGGCACAGCTTGATGCGGCACTGTTTGTAGTTGTTCCGTAGGGAGCGGCAAGCATAAGATAGAAATATCTGTCGCCGTCACCCTCATGGTTCTCCTTTACATCAATCGAAATGTACTTCTCGCTTTCACCTGCCGCAAAATCAACAGTGATATTTGCTCCGACAACAGCGTTTGTTATTACGTTTGCCATCTGCTGTATCTGCTGCATAGTGTCTGTCGTTGATGTAATCCTCTGCGGCTCGCCCGATACTCCGGTATACGTCTGACGTGCCTGCTGCAGTGGATTTATACTGACTGTTTCATCGGCAGTGCTGTTATCCGAATCGGCACTGCTGCTTTCGCTTTCGAGAGCACCGCTTTCTTCCTCAATGTAGTCCACCGCATTCTGCACAGCGTCAGCCGTCTGTTCGCGCAGCTCATCATTCTCCTTGAGCATCTCGGCGTATTCCTCTTCGGTTTTCAGCTCCGATTCGGTATACTCCTCGCCTTCCATTCGCTCAATAAGCGATTCATTGTTTTCCGGACTGTCCGCTTCAACATCACTGCCGTATACAGAGATCGTATAATCTCTGCCGTACTTCGCGGTTAAATCCGAAATTTTTACCGTCACACCCGATTCGGAATCGCAGTCGCCGCCTCTTGCAAGTCGGAGCAGATAGCGTTCGTTCGCGCCCTCATTGAGTCGGGCATTCGCTGCTGTCAAGTAAAAGACATCACTTGAAAGTATATCTTCTCCGATTTCTATTTCGGGAATATACACATCAACAGCCTCTGCGTGAACAGGAATTTGAATCAATCCGGCTATCATAGAGAATGACAGCGCTGTGCTGATAATTCTTTTCAGCAGTCCTTTTTGTTTCCCTTTCATTTTTGATTGCCTCCTTTTCTTTATTGACGGGCTGATTGTCTTTTTATAAGCTGTTTGAATAACCCATCAGTATTCTTCAGCTCATCCCATGTGCCTTCCTGCACAATCACCCCCTTATCCATAACTAAAATCCTGTCGCAGCTCTCAATTGTGGACAACCTGTGCGCCACGATAATTTTTGTACATTCAAGCCTGTTTACACCTTCAGTTATTTTCGCCTGTGTGATATTGTCAAGAGCCGAGGTCGCTTCATCAAAGATTAAAATTGACGGCTTTGAGATTATTGCCCTCGCAATAAGCACCCTCTGACGCTGCCCTCCCGAAAGTGTGCAGTTTTCCTGACTTATGGGTGTATGCAGACCCATGGGCAATGAGGCTATAGTATCGGTTAAGCCCGCTGTTTCAATTGCCTCTGTTACCTCCTCCATACTTGCATTCGGCTTTGTTATCGTGATATTTGAATAAATATCTCCCGATATAAGCCCCGTGTTCTGGAGAACGGCTCCGATTTTCCGGCGGCAGCTTTTTAAATCAAGCTCCCGTATGTCAAAGCCGTCTATATAGATACTGCCCTGCTCCGCATTTTCAAAGCCCAGCAGCAATCTGATCAATGTTGATTTTCCGCACCCCGATGTGCCGATTATTCCCACGCTCTCACCTTTACGGATATGCGCCGACAAGCCGTTTAAAACATACGGTGAGTCCTTGCCATAACGGAAATGCAAATCCGATACGGTAATTTCACCGTTTAATTTTTCCGGCTTTTTCTTTCCCGCTCCGTATTCCTCACATTCTGCGTTAAGCACAGGCTTTATAAGCGAATATGCGGAACGGAAGCCCGCAATCATCTGTATAATAACCGCCGCTCCGACGCTTGCCGCGGTATACGCTCCGTATGCCGATGAAAATGCTATATAGTCCGAAGCCGCCAGACGCGCGCCGAATAAGAATATAACGGCGGTTGTAAATACGCTTATCAGCCTGTAAAACACAGCCGAATATTTCAGAAAAAGCGGCTTATCCTCATTCCGCGACGCGTCAAGGTAACGTTCGCTCCACCGCCGCATCATTCGTGCCTCCGCGCCGTTGAGCTTCACCTGTTCAATGCCGGAAAACAGCTCATAGCAGAAGCCCGACATCTTTGACAGAGATTTTGAGTATTCTCTCGACCATCCCGCACTCAGAATACCCTCCGCAAGCATCATTATGCCAAGCAGAACGGTAGATAATATAACCCAGCCGAACAGAGCCGGCGCATATATGTGAATCTGTATAAGATACACAAGCGACAGCGCCATGCCGATACATGCGCTTATGCTCCTCACGGATACAATTTTCGTTATATCGGAAAATTCCATTATCATCCGTGACAGCTCGCCTGATTTTGTGTCCTTGAAAAACTCCGACCTCAGCGACAGCAGACGTGAGAACACCGCGCTCTGCACATATATGCCGGTTCTGAGCATTGAATTGGTCAGAATAAGAGACTGCAAAAGTCCCAGTACCGCCGCAACCAGTACCGAAGAAAGCACAAGTGCCGCGGCAGCCGGTATTCCCGATATTTCGCCCGCCGGAACTATCCTTGAAAATATAAAGCTGTTCGCCCACGGCAGCAGCATACCGGCAAGCGTTGTCAGCACGGACGCGGCAAGTACGGTGATTCTGTCCTTTTTCGCGCTGCATTTTATCATAAACGAAAATAAATCCCGCATTGTGATTTTATCGTTTTGCATTACCTTATAAAAATACATTGCGCTGTTTGTAAACAGTCCTGCATTTTTTGGTGTCACCTTTATTTTCCTGCCGTTATCTATATAAGAGCAGGTTCCGTCAGCCTTCGGTATCACCGCAAGCCAACTTCCGCTGAAGGTCTTTACAAGCATGGGAACCGCCGCTGTTATATACCAATCCTCGTCAAGCTCCACATACCGCATCTTTATAAAAAACTCTTCCTCCGTAATTTTAATCTGCTCCGAAAGTGGGAGACTGTCGTCAACATGCTCCTTTATATTTAAAAATTTCAGTATTGCGTTAATTCCGTCGTGGTGGGTTTTATCACTGAGCACTGCATTTATATTTTTATAGGCGTGCGCTGCCGCTTCACGGTTCTTTGCTTGTATCTGCTTATTTTCTTCTCTTAACCTTGTCTGCAAGCTAACCCACGCTCCTTACCAATGCGCAGTATGCGCCGTTTTTTGCCATAAGTTCGTCATGTGTTCCGCGCTCGGAGATTTTACCGTCGTCCATAACGATAATTTCGTCACTGTCCATAATCGCTGACAGTCTGTGCGCAACGATTATGCGTGTAATTCCGAGAGCCTTTATATTGTTCATAACCTTTTCCTCGGTGTCCGCGTCAAGCGCGCTTGTTGCCTCGTCCATGATAATTACGGACGGCTTCTTTACAAGCGCGCGGGCTATCTCAATACGCTGCCTCTGACCGCCGGAAAAGTTTCTGCCGTTTTCCGTTACCGGCTCACGGTATCCGCCCCTTCTGCTTATTATATCGTCATGTATACACGCTGCCTTTGCCGCCTCAACAACCTCATCATACGGAATACTGTCGTCCCACATTGTAATGTTGTCAAATACCGTACCATCAAACAGGCGTATATTCTGACTTACCACCGCTGTTTTTGAATAAAAATAGTATTGATTTATCTCATTCCTTAATGCCCCGTTAAAGGTGACACATCCGCCTTCCTCACGATAAAGCCCGGCGATTATTTTAGCAATTGTTGATTTTCCGCTGCCGCTTGCTCCCGTTACCGCAACGCTGCCGCCCTTTTTTATCGTGAGGTTGAAGCCCTCTATAAGCGGTGCGTCAAGCGGGTTATAGCCGAAGGTTATATCCTTAAGCTCAATATCACCGTCAATTTCTTTTGTCTGCTCAGTACTGTCATCAAGAAATTTATCGTCCTCGTCATAATGCATGACATCGTTTGTGCGCGCCGTTTCGCCCTT
>JAQXTR010000079.1 GCA_029219585.1 Clostridiales bacterium | reverse complement strand
CGGCGGAGATCGCGAGTGTGCCGATATTGCTGTTTAATTCTGAGCGTTCAAACTTTTTGCCGGTTATGTATGTTTCCGGCGGCAGCATCTTCTGTAACACAACGAGTGCCGCAGGAGATAAGCTGTTCGACTATACCCCCGGGGAATGGTACGATTTCAATATTTTTGTTGATGCAACGAACAGACAATACAGAGTTACAAAGACAGATTCGGCAGGAAACAGTGAAACTTCGAGTTGGTACGGCTTTGACGGATTCAAATTCAATGATGCATCTCTAAATAATGTGGGTTCTGTAAACTTTCAGATATGGGATCATAAAGATGATGCTGCTTATTTTGATAATCTGAAAATATATTACGATGAAGCGTCACCCGTGCTTACAAATAAAAGCGTATCGTTTCTTGATAAAAACGGAAGCGGCACGGTGCTGTCGGATAACATTGTAGCAACAGAAACAAAGGAGATACGTCTGGATTTCGGGGTAGGTATGGACAACTGGTTCTTTGACAGTGACCATGTAAAGCTTATTAATAATGCCACGGGAGCAGAGACGGCATGGGACAGCAGTGTTTCGGGAAATTGTGCAATTATAACGCTGACAGAGCCGTTAAGAGCTGAGACCTCATATACGCTCAGTGTGTCCGGCGAGGTAGACAGTCTTGCACGTGTCCCTCTCGGCAAGGATTTCAGCTTTGACTTTACCACGGCGGAAGGATATACAGACGGAAGTGCTGTCCTCAACGGTGATGCGATAACCGCAAGCTTGACGAATACTACCGATGAAGCTAAGAATTACATGATAGCATATGCACAATATTCCGGAGAACGTATGACTCAAATAGCTGTAAAGAATATCACGGTGCCTTCGAATGTAATGGATGAGGAATTTACATTTGATATTTCTTCCTATATAGGCACCGGATATGATAGGGCAGATGTGTTCCTTTGGGAAACGGATACATTCTCACAGGGAGTTGAGAAGGAAGATGTACGGATTGTGCAGGATTATGAAAATGACAGACTCTCTGTTTCGGGTATAACCGAGTCGGACACAGCACTGACGTTTATGCTTTTAAATAAAGATAAGGAGTTTTCGGATATTCCCAACGAGGGAGCGGCAACCGAAATTGTGCAGTATGCGGACGTGATAACAGCGGATGACGCGGGAAACTACTCTCTTAACTTTCAAGTGCAGCCGGTTACGGGCGACTATACCTATTATATAGGAAAGAAAGGCGAGGACACGATAACCGGAACGGTGCATTTTATCGCATCATCCGATATAGAGCGCGCTCTGGGAGATTTGATAAATAAAGATGCAGCAAGCACCGCTAAAGTGCTTGAAGATAACAAAAATGTGCTTGGCTTCGACACGGCTCTGTATGAGAAACTTAACAAAGAGCAGACCGCAAAGCTTGTATACAGTCTTAAACAGGACGGCAGGCTCAGTGCCGATGATATAAATACTTCGGTTGCACTCATAAGTGCGGCAATTGAGGCAGAGGCAATTGCGGAAGGAAAACTTTCATCCATCGGAAACGGATTGTGTGCCGTTTTGGACAGCAGAGCGGCGAAGTGGTGTGAAAGCGAGTTATTTACAGATAAGGTTGAAAAGCTTATGGTGGATGGCTGCCGCGGAACCTATGGCAGTATATCCGAGTTTGACAAGACCTTCTGTGAAAAGCTTGTAATGGCGATTGTGCAGAATCCTAACGGCTGGGGAAATGTAAAAGCGATTATAAATGATTTCGCAAAGGAAATAGGAATAACCCCATCTTCTGTTTATGACAGCACATACACAAAAATCGCAGGCAACACATACAGCAGTTATACTGCACTGAAGTCGGCTGTATATAGTGCGAACACGTCGTCGTCCGGCAGCAACGGCGGTTCATCCTCCACGTCAGGGGGTAAAAGCTCGTCAAGCGGAGCGGCATTTTTGGGTACGCCGCAGACTGTTATTGAGCGACCGTCGGAAATAAAAACCTTTGACGACTTATCGGACGTTGAATGGGCACGAGAGGCAATTCTGAAAATATATAACAAGGGTATTGTTTCGGGAAAAGAGGAAAGTCGTTTCTATCCGAGAGACAGTGTTACAAGAGAGGAATTTGTTAAAATGCTCGTACTGACCTCAGGCATCGGAGAGACCGCATACAGAGGTGGCTTTGATGATGTCAGCGAGAGGGATTGGTTTGCGCCGTATGTTTCCGCTGCCGTATCAAATGGGATATGTCGGGGCATAAGTGGCAGCAAGTTTGGTACGGGGCTTAGCATAAGCCGCGAGGATATGGCTGTTATGGTATATAATCTGATTGTCTCAAAGAATATTACACCGATAAACAATCGGACTGCATTTGAAGATGAACGGGATATTGCCGGTTATGCGGCGGATGCGGTTGCGGCACTGCAGCAATACGGAATAATTAACGGCAGGGACAATAATATGTTCGCCCCTAAGGACAGCGTGACACGTGCCGAGGCAGCAATGGTAATTAATGCCGTACTGGATTATTTTGAATAAGAGGGGAGTCATTAAATGAAAAGACTAATAGGTATAATATTTGTGTTATGCGTTTTAATGAGCTCGTTCGGTATCGCTTATGCAAAAGATTATGAGGACATAACCTCTGAAAGCGTAAGAGAAGCAACAGATATTATAAGCGACATGGGAATAATAACGGGCTATGATGACGATACGTTCCGCAAGGATAATAATATAACCCGCGCCGAGTTTGCTGTTATTGTAGCAAGGATGATACGCTTGAACGAGAACTCTGAGCGTGAGCGTACATATTATTATGACGTACCGTCCGATCACTGGGCAGCAGGCTCAATAAATCAGCTGTCACAGATTGGTATTGTAAGCGGATACGGAGAAGGCATTTTCGGCGTTGATAAGAATGTGACCATTCAGGAAGCGTATAAAATACTTCTGTCAATGCTTGGTTACGGTCCGGTGGCAGAGTCGGAGGGCGGATATCCGGAGGGCTACATAAAGAATGCTTTATCCTCCGGGCTAAACGACAATATTCCGGCAGGAAGCACCGATAATCTTACAAGAGGTCAGGCGGCAGTATTGGTATATAATGCTCTTGACATAAATCTATGGACGCAGAACGCGCAGGGAAAGATTGAGAAAAGCAACACAACATTTGCAGAAAAATACTGGAATATTATCAAGGTTAAGGGCACAGTAACCGAGGTCCCCGGAACAACACTTTACGGCTCGAACAGCTTTATGAAGTACATAGGCATAGGCGATTATCATTACGAAACAGACCTTGATATATCGCCGGAGCTTTTAGGAAAGTATGTTGTCGCATACTATGAGGATATTGACAGCGGCAGGGTATTGTATATCCATGAGAAAACTACAAAGACAAAGGAACTTGTCATAGCTGCCGAGAATATTGACAATGTTACGGCAGACGGAGCAATTCAGTATTGGAGCAGCAAATCATCAAAGAAAACAGAAAAAATTGATCCTAAAGCACACGTTATATATAACGGTATTGCGGTCAGTGAATATAAGTTTTCGGATTTTGATATTGATTACGGCAGTATACGTTTTTTGCAGACAAGCGGCAGCGGTAAATACGACATAGTATTTATTGACACATATTATGATATGCATGTCTCAAGTATAGACACGAACAACTATACTGTTTACAGCACTTTGGGCGGAAGTCTGAAAATTGAGGAAAGTGATTTTGAAAGACTGGTTATCCGCGACACTGATGGCAGAGAGCTGACCTTTAATGATATAGCAGCAGATGATGTGCTTTCAGTCAGACTGTCAGGAAACGTATATGCCCAAATAACGGTATGCCGTAATGTTGTAAGCGGCATCATGGGAACTATAGGTTATGATGGCGATGAAACCATTGTCAGTATTGACGATGAGCGGTATAAGGTATACAAGCCCTACGGTGAAAGCTTCAGAAACTCGTTTAAGGCGGGCAGTACGATAACAGCATATTTTGACGCACAGGGTAATCTTGTATATTGCAAAAGCGGAGATACCGGCAGGGATCCGATCGGATATATAGTAAAGGGTTGGATTGATGAAAGCGGAGAGGATCTTATTCTGAAGCTTTTCACCTATGAGGGTGAGATGAAGGAACTAAAGGTTTCACCTAAGGCAAAGCTTGACGGCGAGCAGTACAGTTCCTCCGACAGAATCTTCAGAGAGCTCTCGGAAAATGACTATTCTGTTGACAGACAGCTGATAGTTTATAAGCTGAACAGCAGCGGGGAGATCAGTTATATTGATACGGTAAAGCAGGGAGCAAAGGAAAACGAGTATACTCTGTCTGTGAGTATGCCGCTTGCTTCATACCGAATAAAGGCAAACGGCGCGCTCGGCGGCAAGGGTTATATAAAGGGTACTACTAATATGGTTTGTGTGCCGGCGGATGAGGATATAGCAAAATCCTCGGACAGTGATTATGAGATACGTCCCGCATCATCAATTATGACAAATGTCTACAGAAGCCTTGAGACATATAAGCTTGCTCCGAAAATAGGCTATGAAAGCATTGTAGTCATGAAGGGCGGAAAATCCAATGGCATAGGCGAGCTTGATCAGTGCGCCATTGTGAAGAAGGTCAGAGAAACCGTAACTCCGGACGGTGATATTACAAAATCAATCGAATATGTTTCTCCGTCCGGTGAGTTTGAAAAAATAGTAGATCCTGACTCACTTCCCGTTATCGGATCAATAGAGAAGGGCGATCTTATACGCATCGGACTCAACAGCGCGGATATGATAGATACCGTAGAATTTGTTATAAGAAACGGATGGAAACCGACCATGGGAAGCGGTTATTTCTATGATTCACTCAATTCCGTAGATGTGGAGCAGAAATACACCTATGGCTATGCAGCCGAAAAGGAAGGCTCAATCTTAAGAATAAGCTATGACGGCACAAACAAATGGGATGAGGTCGCAAATATAACAAGCTGCATCATATACAATACGGACAACGGAGACATAACCTTCGGCAGCATAAATGATATTTTAACTGCTGAGGATGTGGGTGATGCGTGCGACAATGTATTCATCCAGTGGCATTACAGCGATATACTCTGCTGTGTCATTTATAAATAAAAGATTTATGAGGTAGCATCTATGTTAAACAGTGCAAAATGGATAGGTATACCTGAAGGGGCGGTATGTGACTGTCCGGAGTTCAGGAAAACAATAGAATACAGCGGAGTCATAAAAAGGGCTTCGCTGTGCGTGAGCGCGATAGGCGTTTACGAATGCAGAATTGACGGAGTAAAGATCGGCTCGGAGGTTCTCACTCCGGGCTGGACAAATTATGCCGACCATGTACAGTACCGTGAATATAACGTAACGAAAATGCTGCGCAGCGGCTCAGCACTTACAGTCCTTTGCGGCAAGGGCTGGGCAGTGGGAAGAATGGGCTGGGACAACGAGGACAATGTTTATTCAAAAAAAATACTTTGTATGTTCAGTCTCACAGTAGAAACCGATGCCGGCATATATGAATTTGTATCTGATGAAACGGCTGAGGTATGGACGTCCTGTACCGTATTTTCGGATATTTACCATGGTGAAAAAATTGACAGAACAGTAATCCCCAAGCTGCTGGGATGTGCGGCGGAGGAGGAATTTCCGGCGAGGCTCGTGCCGCAGATGGGCGAGAGAATAACGGAGCAGGAAATTATTCATCCTGTGCGACTTATAACCACTCCCGCGGGAGAGTGCGTAATAGACTTCGGTCAGAATATGACGGGTTATGTGCGTGTCAGAATCAACGGAAAGCGGGGCGAGGTGATAAAAATACGCCACGCCGAAATTCTTGACTCGACAGGTAATTTCTACAATGCGAATTTCAGAAAGGCAAAAAATGAACTGGTGTTCGTTCTCGGCGGAGGAGAAGAGACATTTTATCCGTCTCTGTCATTTCAGGGCTTCAGGTACATCTGCCTTGACAGCTTTCCCGGAAAGCCGGATCTGTCGTGTATAGAAGCGGTTGTTGTCCATTCTGAAATTAAAAGAACCGGCAGCTTTGTCTGCGGAAACGAAAAGCTCAATATGCTCTACAGCAATATCATATGGGGACAGAAAAGTAATTTTCTCGATATCCCCACCGACTGCCCGCAGCGTGATGAA
>JAQXTR010000078.1 GCA_029219585.1 Clostridiales bacterium | reverse complement strand
TGAATCGCCAATTCAGAAAGGTTACAAAGACAAAATCTGTATTTCCTAATGATGATTCGCTTAGAAAAATGCTGTATCTTGCATCACAGAATATCACCAAAAAGTGGACACAGCGCTACAAGAACTGGGATATTGTAATTCGCCAGCTTGAAATCATGCATGAAGAGAAACCAGAATATACTGGGACTTTTTCAACAGTTTTGTGATAGAACGGAGAGCGTTTAATATCCTTATCATTTATTATATCATCAAGATAAAGCTTCACATCATTATATAATGAGCTTTGGTTGCGAGGCTGTGAAAAAAAGTCTGTAAATTACGAGCCTTCTGTGGTAGAATATAAATAAATAACCACAGGAGGCATTTTTATGGCACGGAAAAAGTTAAGTGAAGGAAAGAAAAATATCATTGCCGGTTTGATTGAGGAGTATAACATTCAAACAGCCGAGGATATTCAGGAAGCGTTAAAGGATTTGCTTGGCGGCACAATTCAAGAAATGCTTGAGGCGGAGCTTGACGGGCATCTCGGTTACGCGAGCTATGAGCGCAGCAGCAATCCCGATTACCGCAACGGCACTAAGCCCAAGAAATTAAAGAGCACATACGGAGAAATCCCCATTGACGTCCCGCAGGACAGGAACGGCGATTTTGAGCCTAAAATCGTTCCCAAACGTAAAAAGGATATATCGGAAATCGAGCAAAAAATCATATCTCTCTACGCGAAAGGTCTGTCCACAAGGCAGATATCATCAGTGGTTAATGACATATACGGCTTTGAAGTAAGCGACGGTATGATAAGCGATATTACTGATAAGATAATACCGCAGATAGAAGAATGGCAGAACAGACCGTTATCGGAGATTTATCCGATTGTGTTCATTGACTGCATTCATTTCTCGGTAAGAGATGAGCATATTATCAAGAAGCTTGCGGCATACATAATACTTGGAGTAAATTCAGACGGAATGAAAGAAGTGTTAAGTATTAATGTTGGCGAAAATGAAAGCGCGAAATACTGGCTTGGAGTACTTAATTCACTGAAAAATCGCGGAGTAAAGGACATTCTTATCCTTTGCACTGACGGACTCACAGGCATAAAAGAGTCAATAGCAACGGCTTTTCCCGCAACGGAATATCAGCGTTGTATTTTTCATCAGGTAAGGAATACGCTTAAGCGGGTAGCTGAAAAGGACAAGAAAGCCTTTGCGAATGACCTTAAAACAATATACCATGCCGCCGATGAAGAAATCGGACATGCTAATATGCTCAAGGTGAAAGAGAAGTGGGATTCGAAGTATCCAAACGCAATGAAACGCTGGGACGAAAACTGGGATGTTCTGACCCCAATGTTTAAATTCTCAGCCGAAGTCAGGAAAGTCATATACACCACAAACGCGATAGAAAGCCTTAACAGTGCGTACCGCCGGTTAAACAGCCAAAGGAGCGTGTTTCCAAGCCCCACAGCACTGACAAAAGCACTGTATCTTGCGACCTATGAGGCAACCAAAAAGTGGAGAATGCCGCTTCGGAACTGGGGAATGGTATATGGCGAGTTGTCAATAATGTACGAGGGCAGGTTGCCCGAATGAGACGGTATCATAAAATCACCGTCAAGTCAAGGGTCTGCGCAGCAAGGTGCTCCGATGAACGCCCTACGGGCGCCCTTGACATGCCGGAAATTTTATGATATAGTATAGCTAAGGCAGGGCTAAAGAGCCCTGCTCCACAGAAACTATTCTATCACAGAAACTGAATTTACAGAAAAAACTTCGCACACGTGCTTCCTGTGCCGGAGGAAGAGGGTGAGGTTATATTTACCTCAGAGGAGGTGGATTTCGGAGATGTTTGTGCATTTTTGAAATCCGGCGATACACTTGCGCCGGCTCCACAGTTAAGGTGTCCGTCAGAAATAACCTATGTATTTGAAAATCAGCCAAAAATAAAGAAGCTGTATAAAACGAAGTTCATATAAAGAACGGTGAGCCGATAAAGCTTTCGTTTGACAAGATAGGCATTGCAAATAATACGGATTGTGTCATAATGGATATCACAGCCGCGGTGAAAGGCAGCGAGGCTTACAGGTATCCTTACAGCCTGTTCCGTTCCGTAACTCCGGACAGTACAGCGCATATGTTTGGAAATATCATAATAAAGGAGTAATATTATATGCTTAAGATTTTATTTCAGGGTGATTCACTTACCGACTGCGGACGGGATAAAACAAAAAAAGACTTTCTTGCCAATTACGGCTTCGGCTATGCAAATCTGATCGCATCAAAGCTCATGTGCGAGTATCCCGGTACAGTTATAGAAAACAGAGCCGTTGCGGGAAACAGAATAGGTGATATGTATGCAAGGTGGATAGAGGATGCGTTAAATATCGACTGCAATATTCTTAGTATTCTATGCGGAGTAAATGATATTGGCTTTGGGATTCGGATGAATCAGGGCGCAGATGCAAAGAAGTTCGGATTTATATATGAGCTTATGATAAATGAGATGCTGGAAAGGAAGCCGGATATCAGGCTTGTACTATGCGAACCGTTTCTGTTTAAAATTGAAGAGAATACGCCGGAGTCCGGCAGGGATATAGTCGAGAATTGGGATCTGTGGAACGGACAGCTCACGGAAAGGCGCGCCATAATTGCGGAGCTTGCAAAAAAATATAATGCGGTATTTGTACCGTTTGCCAAAAGCTTTGAAGAAGCATTTAAGCTTGCTCCGCCGCAGCATTGGTCTGTGGATTGTATCCATGCCACAAATGCGGGACATGCGCTTATGGCTAAGGTATGGCTGGAAACGGTAAAGCCTGAGCAATATATTTAAAAACGTGGTGAAGGGGTATGAAAATACTGGAATGTGATTTTCTTGTTGCGGGTGCAGGCATTGCCGGGATGTGCGCGGCGGTTGCGGCGGCAAGAAAAGGATTGGATGTAATACTTATAAATGACAGATCTGTATTAGGCGGAAATGCTTCAAGTGAAATAGGAGTTCCGATTTCGGGCGCTTGTCACCAAGGACTTAATCCGGCAATATATTCAAAAGAAACAGGGCTTGTCGAGGAGCTTCGGCTTGAAATGCTAAGATACCATAATATGGGTGGTTATGACTTTCATGCGTGCCTGGATGCGGTATTTTTTGATTTTATATACAATGAGAAGAATATAAGGCTCATGCTTAATACACTTGTTGAGGGCTGTGATGTTGATAACGGTGAAATAAAGTGTTGTTATGCAAGGCATACAGTAAGTAATGATATGTATGCAATAACCGCAGAAAATTATGCCGATACAACCGGAAACGGGACGCTTGCATTCAGTGCCGGAGCGGAGTATCGCATGGGGCGCGAGGGAAAAAATGAGTTTGGCGAGACTTGGGTGCCGGAGGAGCCGGATAAATTTACAATGGGCAACAGTCTGTTTTTTGAGACTGAGGATGTCGGACATGAGGTGAAGTTTGAACCCCCGGCATTTGCACACGATATAACAAAGATGGAGTTTTTAAAGGATATCAACAAG
>JAQXTR010000077.1 GCA_029219585.1 Clostridiales bacterium | reverse complement strand
GTTAAGGTATCGGACGAAGAAATGGCGCAGCGTAAAATCGGCTGGAAGCCGAACGAGCCGAAGATCAAAACAGGCTATTTGAGACGCTATTCAAAGCTTGTTTCATCAGGTATGCAGGGTGCTGTAATGCTTGACGATTAAATTTATATTATACAAACAGGAAGCCTCTTAATATAGGAGACTTCCTGTTTTTATATTATTTTCGAATCCGAAGTTTTTACCGCTGATTCGGATTGCATATGCACAGTCTTACCTGCTGTATACGAATCATTTATATTCTAATGTCAAGAGGTAATATTAAAATTATCATACAAACCTCACATCATACTCATCAAGCATGGTATTGACCTGAACGAGAAAGCCTATAAACTGCGGTCCTGCCATAAGCTGGCCGAAAAACGGCTTGCCGTAATCAAATTCACCGTTTATAATATTATACAGCTTTCCCCTGTCGCATACCGACAAAAGCGGCGCGTTGACATCCTCGACAATCTCCTTCAGCCGTGCCTTAACCGCCGCCTCATAGAACGGATTATGGGTTTTGGGGTACGGGCTTTTCCGTCTCAGTCTTACATCCTCCGGCAGTATTCCCTTTGCCGCCTCACGCAGAATATTCTTTGAAATATTATCACGGTTCTTCATCTCCCACGGTATATTCCATACGTATTCCACAAGCCTGTGGTCGCAGAACGGAACGCGCACCTCAAGTCCCGAAGCCATACTCATCCTGTCCTTGCGGTCAAGAAGATTTGTCATAAACCAGTTTATATTAAGCCATGAAATCTCACGTCTGCGCCGTTCCTCCGCATTATCCGCGCAATATTGCGGCGTTTCACGCACAGATTCCTCATATCTCATTCTTGAATAGCCGTCAAGGTCGAGAGTTCTTCTCACGCTGTCGGTAAGAATCTCCTTGCGCATTGACAGATCATAGCACCACGGAAACGCCGGTGTCTCAAAGGCATGAGGATCACGAAACCACGGATACCCTCCGAAAATTTCGTCCGAGCACTCACCCGACAACGCAACCGTATGCCGTTTTTTAACCTCACGGCAGAAATAAAGCAGTGAGGAATCGCAGTCTGCCATGCCGGGCATATCCTTTGCGCGCAGCGCATCATCAAGCATCGGCACAAGCACATCATTTGGGCATACCAGATATGTATGATCGGTACCGAACTCCTCAGCCATTCTCGGCACCCATTCAGTATCACTGTCGGGCTGAAATTTCGTGCTGCGGAAATACTTATCATTGTCCTCATAGTCAAAGGAATAGGTTGAAAGCTGCTTCCCCTGCTTTTTCAGCTCCATGGCCGCAACTGCCGTTATAAAGCTTGAATCCAGACCTCCGGAAAGGAAGGTCGCAATCGGAACATCCGATACAAGCTGCCGCTTTATTGCGTCCGTAAGAAGAAATCTCACTTTTTCAACCGTTTCATTATAGCTGTCCGTATGCTCTGCGCTCCTGAGCCGCCAGTATGTCTTTTCACAGATGCCCCTGCGGCTTATTCTCATACAATGCCCCGGCTTAAGCTCCTTTATTCCCTTAAATACTCCGCAGCCCGCCGTTCTTGCCGGACTTATCGCAAACAGCTCACAAAGTCCCTCTCTGTCAAGCCGCGCCTCAATTCCCGGATATTTCAGAAGCGCCTTTATCTCCGAGCCGAACACAAACGCGTCCTCCCTCTCAGAATAGAACAGCGGCTTTACTCCGAATCGGTCACGGCATAAAAATACGCTTTGTCTCATACTGTCATATACGGCAAAGGCAAAAATCCCGTTTAAGTGATTTGCACACTCATCGCCGTAATGAATATACATATATAAAAGAACCTCCGTATCCGATGTTGTATCGAATTTATAACCTCTCCGCTCAAGTCCGCGGCGCAGCTCCGCAGCATTATACAATTCACCGTTATATGTTATGATAAATTCATAGCCCTCAGAAACCCTTTTCATCGGCTGCTTTCCGCGCTCAGGGTCAATAACCGCCAGACGGCGATGGGCAAAAACAGCGTGCTCTCCCACCCATTCGCCGCCCGAATCCGGTCCTCTGCTATACATTGTATCCGCCATCATCTTTGCCGCCGCTCTTTCACGCTCACCGCTCTTTATATAGTTCCTTTTAAAGCTTATATATCCGCAAATCCCGCACATAGTATCACACTCCTTTAAGACTATATTATGTCTTGATGCAAAACTATGTGAACATAATACGGCAATTTAAAGCCTGCTCTTATACATACTTCCGCATCTGCTTCAGGGCCGACTTCTCAAGCCTCGAAACCTGCGCCTGCGAAATGCCTATTTCATCCGCAACCTCCATCTGAGTCTTCCCGCTGAAAAACCGCAGACTGAGAATATGCTTCTCCCTTTCCGAAAGATGACTCATGGCTTCATTAATCGCAATATTTTCAAGCCATGCCGCATCGGTATTTTTCGTATCCTTGACCTGATCCATAACATATATTGCTTCGCCTCCGTCATGGTATACAGGCTCATAAAGAGAAATAGGATCTGAAATTGCATCCAGAGCAAATACAATTTCCTCCTTCGGCACATCAAGCTCCTTTGCAAGCTCGTTGATTGTCGGCTCCTTTGAATATAAATTAACATAGCGCTCCTTTGCGCGCAGCGCCTTATACGCTATATCCTTAAGCGATCTGCTGACCCTTATCGGTCCTTCATCGCGCAGAAACCGCCTCACCTCGCCGATAATCATCGGCACTGCATAGGTTGAAAACTGAACTCCCACCGATGTATCAAAATTATCTATCGCTTTAATCAGCCCTATACAGCCGACCTGAAAAAGATCGTCCGGGTTTTCTCCCCGGTTTGAAAAACGCTGTATAACGCTCAGAACAAGCCTGAGATTTCCTCTTATAAAGGTATCTCTTGCCTGCATATCTCCGTTTTTAATTTTTACAAACAGCTCATCCTTTTCCTCTCGTGTCAGGACAGGCAGCGTTGATGTATTAACACCGCATATTTCCACCTTATTAGTCATTGCATTTCCTCCTTTTGTATAACGGAGACAATCAGTCTCCTATGTACTCTTTATAAATGCAATAACTGCCGTTTTTATGACATTCTTACAATTTCCTTTTTAAGACGTTTTATAATCCTTTTTTCAAGGCGTGATATGTATGACTGTGATATTCCCAGCATATCCGCCACCTCCTTCTGCGTTTTGCAGCGTCTGTTTCCCAGCCCGAACCGCAGAACCATGATTTCCTTTTCACGGCTCGAAAGCTTTTCGAGGGCGCTCTTCAGCAGCTCTCTGTCAACCTCATCCTCAATACCGCGGCATATAATATCATTATCCGTCCCCAGTATATCCGAGAGCAGCAGCTCATTTCCGTCCCAATCGACATTTAACGGTTCATCAATCGATACCTCCGTGCGCCTGTTTGAGTTTTTTCTGAGGTACATAAGTATCTCGTTTTCTATACACCGTGACGCATAGGTTGCAAGCTTAATATTTTTATCCGGTCTGAAGGTGTTGACCGATTTTATCAGCCCGATCGTACCTATCGAGATAAGATCCTCTACATTAATTCCCGTGTTTTCAAATTTCCTCGCAATATAAACAACAAGCCGCAGATTGCGCTCTGTCAGCTCGCTCTTCACGGAGCTGTCTCCGCTGCCGAGCCTGTTTATCAGATCGTCCTCCTCTTCTTTGGTCAGCGGCGGCGGAAGCACGTCTGCGCCGCATATATAGAAAACATCGCCGCCGCTGCACGCGTCACCCGTTATACAAATAAATTTTCTCGTGATTTCTTTAATTAATCCCATTATCCTTACTCCTGCTCAATCATATTTTGCCTGCGATTCCGTTATATTTCCCTTCAAAGCTTCTGTTTGTAACCGCCAGAGCCGCCGCAGACTCCATGCCGTCTACCCGGCACCGCTCCGGCTCAATTACGGGCAGCACACCGCTTTTTCCGATTGTGCCGTATGTAATAAACGCCTCCGCACATTCCAGCAGCTCCTCATAGCTGCCGCAGCCGCTTATGGAAAGCCCTGTGTCCAAATCGGTTAAAATCACCGTGTTTCCGTGGTATTTTAAAAGGTTTCCGCTATCGTACAAGGCTGTAAACTCTGTGCTTTTCCCCTTGTATATCACTGTAATTCTGCGGTATTTTTTCCTCATATCCGAAAGCCTTTTGTATATCACCAAAACCGGATATGACGCTGTATAAATCACCGCTGTTAAAGGCTCTGATGCAAACAGCGTTACCGTTCCCTCCGCAAGTGCTGCGCCTCCCCCGCTTATCGAGATGACAGCGATTGTCAGTCCTTCAACCAGCACACATAAAAGCATCAGCCTCGCTGTATCCCTTATAAGCCGCCCTCTGCCGAATGCGATTAGGCTCAAAAGCGCAAGAAGCGGTATCCTCAGTATATGCGGTATCGCTGCCGCCGCTTCTGCAGCGGAATACGCACCTCCTGCCGCGGCTGCGGCAATTATGCGTCCGTGGCGGCATTTATGCCCTGACAAAATCCCATATGAATACAGCATAAGCAGCTGGGAAAGCATATTTACGGCAAAGATTTCATCGACATATATTTTCATCAGCTCTCTCCTTACCTGTGAAATTATTATACAACTTATCAAATGAGAAATTTGTAGAAACCGAATGTCGAACACGCTAAACCTACCGACAAAATCCTCTGATATATATTTTTTCACAAACTCTCTTTATTATTTCGGTATTTTATGTCAACAGATAATTTAGGGATTAAAAATTTTTTGCGCATATAAAAACAGGAGCACATAATCAACCCGATTATATGCTCCCGGTGTCAGGTTCCTTTATCCGCGCAAAAAAACACCGCACGATCAAGTGTGCGGTGAGTTTCTCATTTAACTATGTATAATTATCAGTCAACTATAAATGACTTGATTTCGTCCATAAATGCGTCAGTGTCGTCCGAATGTACCTCAACCTTGATCGGCTTTGATAAATCGAGGCTGAATATACCCATGATTGACTTAGCATCTACAACATATCTGCCTGATGTAAGATCGACGTCGAAATCATACTTGCTTACTGTGTTAACAAAATCCTTAACATCATTAATTGAACCTAAAATCATGTTAAATGTTTTCATAATTGATCTCCTCCTCTTGTCTGTTAACGGAAGTATTGTGTTGGATTTACTTCCATATCTTAGCCGTTTACGACTATAACTCTATAATACATTCTTTTTTTTTATTTGTCAAGACCTATTGCAATTTTCATAAAAATTTTATATAATAGTGCTAACATTCATTTTTTTCATTTGGAGGATATTATGAAAACTGCGTCATTCTATACACTGGGCTGCAAGGTCAACCAATACGAGACCGAAGCAGTGTCGGAGATGTTTGCCGATAACGGATATACCATCGTTCCGTTTAGTGAAAAATCGGATATTTATATTATTAATACATGCTCTGTCACATCCATGAGTGACAGGAAATCAAGGCAGATGATACGTCGGGCAAAAAAAACAAATCCCGACGCTGTTATCGCCGTTATGGGCTGTTATTCCCAGACCGCGCCGGACGAAGTGCTTTCTGTTGACGGGGTAAATCTTGTTCTTGGAACAAAGGACAGAGGGTCTGTACTGCGGCTTATCGAGTCACTTAAGCCCGGCGATAAGCTCAATGCCGTGACAAGCGTTAAGGATAATCACAAATTTGAAGAGCTTACCGTAAGACGCTGTATGGATCATACGCGTGCATATATTAAAATACAGGACGGCTGCTCACAGTTCTGCTCCTACTGCATAATCCCCTACGCCCGCGGTCCGGTCCGCAGCCGCAGCGAGGATGAAATTCTTGATGAGGTAAAAACGCTCGCGCAGGCCGGCTATAAAGAGATTATCCTCACAGGCATACACGCCGCCTCATACGGCACCGATCTGGGCTGCACATCATTGGAGCAGCTCCTTAACAGGATAGATAAAACGGACGGCATTGCGCGCATACGCCTTTCATCAATTGAGCCTATGACGCTAAATGCCGAGTTTGTCGAAAAAATCAAGGACTGCCGCAAGCTCTGCCCCCACTTCCACATATCTCTGCAGTCCGGCAGCGATACCGTGCTTAAACGGATGAACCGTCATTACACAACCGCTCAGTTCGAGGAGGTCGTAAACGGCTTGCGCCGGCACTTTCCCGACTGCGCCATAACCACCGATATTATGACGGGCTTTGCAGGCGAAACCGAGGAGGAGCATAAGGAAACAATGAGATTCTGTGAAAAAATCGGATTTGCGGAGGCTCATGTATTCCAATACTCGCAGAGGCGCGGAACACCGGCGGCAAAGCGTCCGAACCAATGTCCTCCCGAGGTCAAGGAGGCGCGCTCAAAGGAAATCATTGCGCTCACAGACCGCACGCGTGACGAATTTCTAAAGCGTCATCTGGGCAGGACTATGGACATACTGTTTGAAACAAAGGTAAAAGACGGCTTTTATGAGGGCAAAACCGCCAATTATATAAATGTCCATACTCTGTCGGATCGGGATATAAGCGGAGAATTTCACAGCGTACTCCTTCAAAAGCTTGAAAACGGCATTATTTTTGGTAAAATAGTTGACTAAATGCCGTTTTGGGAGTAAAATAATACGAAGGATTATATCATGGAGGATGTTATGAATAATATAGAAAAGAAATTTGACGGAATCATGCATATGATTTCAAACACACCGCTTATGGAAATAAGCTTTAAATACAAGGGCAGAGCAATGAAGCTTTACGCTAAGGCGGAATATTATAATCTGAGCGGTTCGATAAAGGACAGAGTGGCCTTTTACATATTAAAGAAGGCATATGAAAAGGGCGCAATAAATCCGGGCGATACAATAGTAGAGGCAACCTCCGGCAACACCGGAATTGCATTTTCGGCAATGGCGGCGTATCTGGGGCATCCCATGGTTGTATATATGCCCGACTGGATGAGCGAGGAGCGAATCAAAATTATGCAGAGCT
Organism: Clostridiales bacterium; assembly: GCA_029219585.1. GTDB lineage: Bacteria > Bacillota > Clostridia > UBA1381 > UBA1381 > Ornithomonoglobus. The sequence goes on along the minus strand of JAQXTR010000077.1, from coordinate 2,163 downwards.
ACGGCGCAGAGGTAAGGCTCGTTTCACACGAGGACGGCGGATTTCTCGGTTCTGTTGCAAAATCAGAAAAGCTTGCTGAAAACAGCGGCGTATTCCTTCCCGGCCAGTTCTCAAATTATGATAATGTTGCCGCTCACACACATGATACCGGCACGGAAACGCTGCATCAGCTTGAACAGCTGGGCTTAAAACCTGACTGTGTTGTTGCCGGTGTAGGCACGGGAGGAACCATAATGGGGCTTGCCAAAGCATTCAAGGCGGTCAATCCCTCATGTATTGCAAGACCGCTTGAGCCTCTGAACTCCCCCACGCTCTCAACAGGCTTTAAAACCGGCAACCACAGAATCGCGGGAATATCGGATGAATTTATTCCTTCCATATGCCATCTTGATGAGCTTGACGAAATTGTTTCCGTTGACGATATTGACTCTGTCATAATGGCGCAGAAGCTTGCGCGCGAGCTTGGCGTAGGCGTTGGAATTTCATCAGGTGCGAATTTCATAGGCGCGGTCATGTCGCTTGAAAAATACGGTGTCGGACAATGCTGCGTGACGGTTTTTGCCGACGATAACAAGAAATATCTCTCCACCGACTATGCAAAATGCTTTGAGCCTAAGGATGAATATGTGTCATCCCATATTGAGCTTACGGGAATGAAGGTTATACGCTGATACACGGCACAGCAAGTCTTGTGCGGCTCCCGTTTTCTTAACGGTTTCAAGCCGTTTTTCGTGCCCTATTTTTAAAATGACAAACGAGTATTTAGGAGATATTCAAAGAAAATCAACGATTTTAAGAGAAAAATATTTAATATTTAAATTTCTCCAAAAAAAGTATTGACAAAACAAAAAAAACATAGTAAAATAAGTCTCGTTGATTAAACAGATAATTAAATGACTAAATTCAGATGGAGGAATTATAACATGAAGCCAAATTCAAGTTATTTGCAGAAACCGGCTGACGTTGATAGAAAATGGTATGTTATCGACGCTGCAGGCAAGCCGCTCGGCAGAGTTGCTGCAACAGCCGCAAGCATTTTGAGAGGTAAGCACCTTCCGACATTCACACCGAATGTTGACTGCGGTGACTTTGTAATCATTATTAACGCTGCACAGGCAGTTCTTACAGGTAATAAGCTCAACCAGAAGGTTCGTTACTACCACACCGGCTGGGTAGGCGGTATCAAGGAGATACACTACGACAAGCTTATGGCTGAAAAGCCGGAGCAGGCTATGATTTACGCTGTAAACGGTATGCTTCCGAACAACTCAATCGGAAGAAAGGCCGGCACAAGATTAAAGGTATACGCTAACGCTGAACACAACCATGAGGCTCAGAAGCCGGTTGCATGGACTCAGGAAATTAAATAAGCAACATAAGGAGGATTTTGATAATGGCAAACGTACAGTTTTATGGTACAGGTAGAAGAAAGTCATCCGTTGCAAGAGTCCGCTTGGTTCCGGGCAACGGTAAAATAACAATCAACGGCAGAACAATCGACGAGTATTTCGGTCTTGAAACACTCAAGCTCATCGTTCGTCAGCCGCTGGTACTTACAAAGACACTTGATAAGTTTGATGTAATCGTTAAGGTTGAAGGCGGCGGCTTCACAGGACAGGCCGGCGCAATCCGTCACGGTATATCAAGAGCTCTTCTTGAGGTTGACGCAGAGGCTTATCGCGCAGACCTCAAGGCTGCAGGCTTCCTCACACGTGACTCACGTATGAAGGAAAGAAAGAAGTACGGTCTAAAGGCCGCTCGTCGTGCACCGCAGTTCTCAAAGAGATAAATTCTCGTATGCAATCCCCGAAAAACCGCGCTGTTATGCGGTTTTCGGGTTTTTTCATGCCCTGATTTTTCTGTCGGCTTTGACTGAATTTAACGAAATTTGTGCTAATTTATTCCATTTTATAGAGGATAAATCGGGGTGAAAATACCCTTTTAGGACCAAAAAGGGATAACTCCGGGGTGAAAATTCAGTTGATTTTCGGTCGTAATTTTCACTTTTTCAGGTTGAATTTTTTCTGTTTAGCGACTCTGAAACAGTTTGACCGAATTTGATAAAATTAAATTGATTTTATAACTTAATAAGTTCATATTACGGAACGGTTGACGGTGCTCCTCATATCCGACTTGTATAACAATGGGATACACAACATATAC
>JAQXTR010000076.1 GCA_029219585.1 Clostridiales bacterium | reverse complement strand
ACAATTAGCGGAAAAACAAAAGAGGAGCTGATGGACGAGTACGGCTTGACGGCAAAGCAGCGTGAAGCGGTTGAAACCCTGCTTGAACATGGTGATGTACTGACTGCATCAAGTCACAGTATTGCAATTACCAATGCCGATGTACAGAGCATTATAAACGGGCTGCCCTCATCATTGCCGCAGAAGCGGAAGGCTGTTGTTAAAAATGCAGGCTCACTTGTGGGAAAGGTGAACTACTTCTGGGGTGCCAAGTCAAGTGCGTTAGGCTGGGATCCCGAATGGGGTAAAATGAAAAGAGTTACAGCAGCAGGAAGTCCGACAACAGGAACAATCCGCGCGTTTGGTCTTGACTGCTCAGGCTTTGTATCGTGGGCGTTTAATAACAGCGGTATGTATGTCGGTGACGGAACATACGGACAGCGTGACAGGAGTATCGTTGTATCGGCATCAGCGGTGCAGGCGGGAGATTTAGCATTTTTGCCGAGCTACAGCCATGTCGGTATTGTTGTGGGACAAGATACAAGCGGAAATATCCTTGTCATCCATTGCTCCAGCAGCGCAAATAACGTGGTATTGTCTACGGCATCAAGCGTGGGATTTACGGTATTCCGCAGACCTAATTGCTATTGAGGGAGGTGACTAACTATTAAAAGAATTATGTTATTGCTTATTGCCGCTGTGTTTATGCTCCCAAACAGTATTTGCAGTGCGTAGGACATAACGGAATATCTTAACGGACGCGCGGTAAATGTAATTGAAACAGATAATGAAATAAATATCTATATGCTGATAAGCATGACGGGCGATGCGTCAATGTATATGCTGCCTCATACTGCTGTTACATATGAAAAAGCCTTTTACAGAGGTGTTGAACAAATGTGGGAGGGCAGTTATACTGGTAAGGACGTAAATATTATCATAGAGAAAACGGGTGCAGATGATGAGCGGAAGCATATCAAGGTTATATTTGACAGAGTAAAAAATGCCGACAGCTTCAGCTGCGCATCAAAAGCCGAAAATACAATATGGATATACTCAGGTGACGGAAGAAGTGTATTCAGTATATTTTACGACTATCAATGGTTTGTCTATACCTCCGGACACGAAATGGGACACCAGCTTGGGCTCGCTGACGCTTACAGCGATAAAAATGAGCTTGTACGGACAAGTCTGAAAACACCGATGAATTACATCAGCACACCTCATGCGCAAGAGGTGGATTATTACATAATGCTAAAGCATAGAACATGGGAAAATGATTATGTGTACAATTACAGTGATGACATGGAGGGAATATCAAAGTACCTATCAGATTAAATTCGGTATTATACCGCAGAAAATCACGCTTGTCAAATTTTTCTGCGTACCGAGATTTTTTTGACGATTTATGAAGCTCCTGATATAATGATTACAGAAAAAAATTACGGGAGGTTTTCACTATGAAGAAGACAAGAACATTCATTACACTTATTCTTACGGCGGCATTATCGGTATCAATGACTGCAAAGGCATCTGCTGCACAAATTCCGAGAGAAACCGCTCCGCTTAATGCCACAGAGGAGCAAATTATCATCGTTGAAAATCTTATAGGCGATATTCTTGATGAGGTACAGAACGGTTTAGGTTATGCGGAGGCAGAAAATAAGGCAGAGCCGAGAGTGTACAAGGCGGTAATCACAGGACAAGCAAATGGCAACGGTTACGCAATACTTTCGGACATTATGAAAAATGCAATACTGAACGCTCGTGATATGTACCTAAGACCGGAGATATATCAAGAGGCAGAGGACCGGCTGAAGATTCTGCTTGCGGATACCATTGCAGACGTTGAGAACGGATTGGATTTGTTCACTGCGACTAAGCAAGCGCATACAAAAATCTATCAGTCAATCAATCCGGCATTTGATTCGGAAGTACAATTTTCGATTGATACCTGTTATCGTGATATACCCGCCATTGATATGGCTGTTTATAACAGAACGAGAAAATTACTCGATGATGATCATGAGGTTTATATTCAAAAGCCGGCAGAATAAAATTTCATACCGATACCAAAAGACGGGAGATGTGTTTGGTGCATCTCCCATTTGAGTTTTTCATATAGTGTCCGATTATATGACACGTCGGAAATATTCCGACAATACCGATAAAATCATGTTTTTAGGGATTTGCTCATGCATATATCCTTACATATATGCCGTTTAGAACACACTCTCATCCTCTGTGCTGTTGTTTTCTGTATTTGGAGGGCGAAATGCCGCAGTTCTTTTTAAAAACATTTGAAAAATAGCTGCAGTCTGTATACCCAACATTGAGTGCAACCGAAAGTATGCTCATATCAGAGTTTGCAAGCATAGCCTTTGCCGTCTCCATACGCAGC
>JAQXTR010000075.1 GCA_029219585.1 Clostridiales bacterium | reverse complement strand
ATAACCGCATCTCCGCCTATTGCAGAGAATAGACCATATGCCATATGGGTGTTATTGTCTATCTGTTCAGCATTAATTTCATAATTCTTAATTACATGTCCGTTACCGTTAAGATTACCCTTAAATACTGTTCCGCCGTTTTCAGTATCATATGATGCAATCTTTGTAACCCAATCTTTCTTACCTTCGCTGTTAGTAAAATCAAGATCCTCGGTAAGCTTCCAATACTCGCCTGCTCCCTGATCCCCATCACTGTCTATATATTTTCTGAACTCAGTCCAGTCCGATGTTGATCCTATAAGATACGGATCAGCCTGTGTCCCTGAACCTCCGCTGTATGCCGCCGATACATTCATGACCGGAAGGATGCTTACGAGCATTGCTCCGGTTATCAATAAGCTTGCTATTTTTTTCATTTTCTCCAATCCTTTCTGTTTTGCTTTTAATACTTAAAGCTCCGGTTTTCCCCGGCACCTATTATTGTACAGTAGACTTTTCTCTTATTTTTGTCCACCGTAACCACCTGAAAACTCTGTTCATTTACAGTATTGATTGCTCTGCTTCTTCCCGGTTCACTTGAACACACAGTATCGCCGTCTGAGTAAACAGTAACAAAAGAGCCGTTGTTCAAATACATCATGTTGTCCATATGCATATGTCCCGTAAGCCATCCCACAAGACTGCCTTTATAATCGGCAAATTCTCCGGTTTTATTTTTAAAGTCATTAAGCATCTGACGAACATCATCCCTCAGAGCGACTGTATCACAATTATCTCCTGCTTCCTCCCTGTTGTATACTCCGATATGTGAGAAAATAACGCAGTCCCAATTATCATCCGGCATTTTGAGGGCAACATCCTTGAGCCACTTAATCTGATCGTTGGATAGCGTGTAATACCATGTCTTATTTTTATCGTCCTTAACAAGACCGTTTGCATCAACATTCACCTCGTAGTCCATAACATTGAGAGAAATATAACGCATCTTATTTTCAGTGTCGTCCTTGTAGAAGTATGTTGTAGGGTCACCGTTGTCATTCTTAACCGCACCGGTCTTTTCTATATCGCCCTTATAAAACCACTCATACATTTCCGGCTCCGTCAAGCTGTATTGATTATTGGAACCCCATGCCCAATCGTGATTTCCCGGTGTCTTTATAAGCGGAATGTCTTTAAAAAGATATGTAAGTTCATCATAATCATCTTTTAATCCTTGTTTTCCGTCCGCATCCGAAAGCCAAGCCGTAACCCAGTCGCCTCCGCCGAGAACATCTTTTATGCCGCATCTCTTCATAAGCTCCTTGATGAGAGCAATCGAATGTTTTGTATTATGCTGAATATGCACATCTGTAATAAACACAAAACTGCTTGTGCCGGGGTTCTTCTGAAGATTATTCACAACCTCTATTTTGTTCTTGATATGGTTCTTGTAATAATCCGGAATATGATTTTGTAAATCCACCTTGTATAGGGATATGATATTCTCCGCATCCGATGCGTTTATCTGAGAACCATCATCCTTTCTGACCTCAATAGTGAACTGTCTTTCCGGATAGACGTTAAAATATCCGAAATGCATCCATTCGTTATATGGAACAACAAATTCTAAAGAATATCTGCGATTCACATTATAACTGTCATTTGTGCTTCCCGCCGAAACTTCATTCACCTTGAAGCTGTAACCATCTTCGGCTTCAATCAAAATCTGCTGCTTTTCAAAGCTTGCCACCGTTCTGATTACCTGCGAATTTGTTTCTTTGGTGAGATTGGATCCGTTTGATGCGAACGAACCGCTCTCCCATTCAATACCACTGCTTATTTTTGTCAGGGTAGTGTCCGATGCTCGCGAGGCACTGTCCGCTTTAGCGCATATGCTGCCTATGCCCATTGTTGATGTAATACAGAGTGTACCCGCAAGCAAAAATAATTTTTTGCTTATTTTCATAAGCATCCGTCTCCTTTCTGTTTTATTTTCTCAATGATACAACAAACTCCTCTATGGTCATTTTGCCATATAACCGCCTATATATCATCATACTAATTATACACTATTGAGTGTATAAAAGGAAGTTTAAAAAACATAAACTTTAAAAATTCAGGCGGCCTGCAAATGCAGACCGCCTATAAACAATAGCTTGATTTTAAAATGGTTATTTTTTTTATTCGGCAATAAGGAATTTTGCTATCGGCAGATCAAGCTCCTTAACACCGTCTGCAATAACGCTTATAAGATACTCGGCACCTGCCTTATTAAAGTGGAGCCTGTCATCTACGAAGTAATTAAGCTCTTCCATGCCCGTCAATCCCTTTTCGCGCATAAACTCTATCATAGCCGCATTGAGATCAACTACCGGTACATTTCTTTCTCTGCCAATCTCTCTCATGACATCCGGGAAACCGCGTAATGACTCGTTTATTTTGTACTGCCCGTTTTCATCCGTTTCATTCGTTGCGCAGTCAAGTCTTTCCGGAGATGTGACAAATACAGGTATCGCGCCCTTTTCTCTTGCTCCTAAAACGAACTGTAAAAGAAGCTTCTTAAATTCTGCCTTTGTAAATGTGTTTTGATCATTCGTTGCAAGCTGAACAAACACATAATCCCCCGGCTGCAGCTTAGCAAGAAGCTGTTCAAAACGTCCGCCTGAAATAAATTCTTCAGCAGTCATGCCGCCGCGCGCAAGAGCATTGTCAACCGTAACATTATCAGAGTTGAATTTAGTGCCAAACAGCTGTCCCCAGCCGCGAAGTATTTCATCCTCCTTATATGTAGCACAGAGTGAATCTCCTATTGTATGAATGGTTACCTTTGCATCATCTGCAAGTACGGGAAGGTTCTTCTCCATAGCCGCAAGAGGCTGTAAGTTATCGGTAATAACAAACACCTTAACCGTATCTGCTCCGTTAACCGCAATATTTGCATCTATCTCTTCCGCTGCGTCATACAGCTTAACACTTGTAAGCACTGAATTTTTATAAAGTGCCGCATAGAGCTTCGCATTTTCGCTTGCTTCATTGATTTTTGTATAAATCTTATCAATTTTTGCAGCATCCTCTATGCTATAAACCTGCTTTCCGTCACTATTAAGCATTGTGATGCTGATAATATCAATCGGCTCTGTTTTCTTAACCTTAATCGGAATGTCTCTTGTTATCTCTTTATCGGCAACCTTCATAACTACCTTTAAGGTATCATCAACCGTGCCCATTCCTATGGGGACATTCTGCAATGTTCCATCCGGAGCAACATGGTCAGAGTAATACTGCACCTCCACACCGTCGCAAACTCTCTGCGGCTTATATAAGTCACTTGCCAACTCTTTCGTCATATTGTATACAAAAACACTGTTGTCAAGCATTGTCAGTTCCTTGTCCGCATCCACTTCAACGACCTCAATGTCATCTATTAACATATCCTCTGAACCGGCAATGCCAAGGGTTACAGAACGGCTTTCTGTCGGCTTAATATATACTGCTGTTGCTTCCCAGTCATTTCCTATTGTTTTCTTCTGAAGAAGCTCTGTAAGATCTGTATCGCCCAAGCTGAAGCTGAGTACGGATTCGCTGCTGTCATTTAAGCTCCGTGCCTTAAATGATATCTTATAATATTTATCAGCCGTTAAATCCACGTCATATGCAATATGGCTGTCCTTAGGAAGACTCATTACAAGTGATACCCTGTTTGTTTCCCAAATGTATCTGCGTACTGCGTTTTCCGCACCGAATATTGAAGAAAGATTTTCCTTTGCCATTCTTCCTTCCTTTACATAGTTCTGATACTTACCATCGGCATTTTCCCATTTTAATTTCGGGAAGCATTTGTCTTCCGACTCCCACCATGTTCCCGGAACAAACGCACTCGACCATTTATGTGAGATATATCTTACATCTGAGTTCCATGCACCCCATGTGTAACCGTCATACCATTCACTATGAATCAGTGTCTGATAGCTGTTTGTTACTTTTGTGCCGCGCTTATTCTGAATTACATATGTATCCGAATAGCAGTCAGTTACACTGCAGAATACATCGCCTCTGCCGATAAGTCCTGAGTCAAACATAATATACGCATATGTCTTACCTTCATATTCACCGGTGCCTGTTTTAACGTCCCTTTCAACATCGAGCGCATAACATCTTGTTACCTCAACTCCGCTGCCGTTGAGTTCTCCTATAAGACCTCCTGCGGTATGCAGCTGACCTTGTCCTCCGGTATAAGTATCGATATTCGGCCACACATCCCATTGCAGCTCGTATCTGACTGTTTTTACATAACACTCACGAACCTGTGAATGGTCTGTCATCGTTCCTACAAGACCTCCGAACATTTCATTCCAGTGCCACTGATACAGCATTGCGGTTATATTTTCAATTCCTAAATTATGAATACAAGCCTCTCCGCCCGTATATGCAAATAAACCATAGGATTTATAATCAGCCGTAATGTTTATTTTGTAATTCCTAATTATATGACCGTTACCGTCAAAGTCACCCTTGAAAGGATTTTCCTTTGTGCCTATCGGGCTCCACGTTGCGTTGCCCAAATCAATATCTGCTGTGAGCTTGAAATACTTATCCGCAGTATCTGCCATTGTTGATAACGAATATAAATCATATTCACTCCCAATCAGATACGGATCACTCTCTGTACCCGCTCCGCTCAATACATTCTGCTGTGTCTGCCACGAGAAAACGGGATAACCGCTGTTTATATTAGTTATATCCGCTTTAAAAACAGCTTGCAGGCTGCTCGGAACCGCCTTAAGCTGCTCAACAGTCTGTGCCTCGCCTATATATCCTACAGGTGTGCCCTGACTGAAATACGCCCACGGCCACGGAAGCGTTGTTGTATCGGGATAATACAAATCATACCATCCGCTGCCGTAAGCTCCGGCATCTGCTACACCTATTGATGTATCAGAGTAGCACTTTTGTACACTTGCATCTGCTGAATAAACAGCACCCACAATACCGCCGAAATACATCATCTTTGTTCCTTCTCTGAACGAGAGTGAATAACTGTTTTCTATCTTAGCTCTGTCATACATCGCGCCCGCCAAACCGCCGCTTGTTAAATACTGTCCGTTAGGATCGGCATTGTCACATACCACATATTTTGAATAGCAGTTTCTGATTGTCGCATTTTCTATCATTGTACCGGCAATCGCGCCTGCCGATATATATATCCAAGCCTCACCCATTCTGAGTGATACATTCTCTATTCCGAGATTTTCGACAACCGAATCGCCTCCCATTGCCGAGAAAAGACCGAATGAACCATGATTGCCATAGTCTGTTGACGTGGCATTAATAGCATAGTTTTTAATCACATGACCGTCACCGTCAAGATTGCCGTTAAAGGCTGTTCCCTCCGGTGCTTCACTGCCGCCTTTCTCTCTGTCATATTGTGCAATAGGAGTAATCCATTCTTTCGCACCATCGCCGTTAAGAAAATCAATGTCAGAAGTCAGCTTCCAATACTCTCCGGCACCCTGATCGGCATCATTGGCTATGTATTCTCTGAATTCCTCCCAGTCTGCCCATGAGCTTATGAGATACGGATCCTCCTGCGTGCCGGCGCCGCCGCTTGATGCAAAGATGTTCTGAATTGAACACAGCGTCAAAGCCGGAACAAGCAAGGCACTTACTAAGTTTTTCACCTTCATAATTAAACCTCCTAATATAATTTAATTTTGTCTCAGACAATATTTATTATTTTAATTATACACTATTTCATCATTCAATGGAAGTTTAAAATATTTATGCTTTGATAATCATAACCCGTATGAGGGATTCCTTATTTTCCTCTGACTGCTTTACGGCTGAAACGAATAAGCTCACACTCAAAATCCTGTCTGTTATCAAAATAAATTCCGCGGTTCATAAGAAATTCACCGCTGTATTCTTTATTTGTCGCTTTATCAATATATATCCCGTGAGCATCAAGCCCCTCAGCTCTTACGCATTCCAAAGGCAGCTGCGGACTTGCCAATATGGTGAAGTGTATGAGAACAACTTCCGATTTATCCTCTGACACAAACTCCCATGCCGAGCTTTGCCCCTCAAACGGAGATTTAAGTCTGTACATACTGCCTTTATGTATTATTTCGCGTATGCTCTTATACTCCTCTATCTGTCCTTTTATGGTTTCAATTTCATCATCGTTTAGCTTTTCAATATCCAGCTCATAGCCGAACTGTCCCATCATTGCCGCGTAACCTCTGGTTTTGAGCGGTGTAACACGTCCCACCTGATGATTGGGTACTGCGGACACATGAGCACCCATCGCCGATGCCGGCATAACCATTGAGGTACCGTACTGAATATACTGTCTTTCTATGGCATCCGTATCATCACTTGTCCAATACTGCTGGAAATAATACATCAATCCCGCGTCAAATCTACCGCCGCCTCCGGAACAGCCCTCAAACAACACCTCCGGAAATGCGGTGGTTATTCTCTCACAAATATCATATAATCCCAATATATATCTGTGTGCAAGCTCCGGCTGACACTCCGCGCATAAATCCGCAGAACCCAACTCTGAAATATTTCTGTTCATATCCCATTTTACATACGAGATAGGAGCCGATTTCAATATGCCCGACACAATATTAACAATATAATCACGCACATCCGCCCTTGATAGATCAAGAACAAGCTGCCATCTTCCCTCTGTACGCTCTCTGCTCTCAACGTGCAGACACCAATCAGGATGAACCTTATACAACTCACTGTCTTTTGAAATCATCTCCGGCTCAAACCATAGACCGAATTTCATTCCTATATCCGTTACACGCTTTGCAATGCCCTCTATGCCGTTTGGCAGCTTACGTGTGTCGGTAAACCAATCTCCCAACGAGCTTCTGTCATCATCACGATGCCCGAACCAGCCGTCATCAAGCACCATCATCTCAATTCCTGCTTCAGATGCCTTTTTGGCAATATTAAATATCTTATCCTCATCAAAATTAAAGTATGTCGCTTCCCAGTTATTTATAAGAATCGGTCGTTCCATATCACGATACATACCTCTTACAAGCCGTGTTCTGTACAGCTTGTGAAAGGTGCGAGACATCTCTCCGAAGCCCTTATCTGAAAACACACACACAACCTCCGGAGTCTGAAAACTTTCGCCGCTCTCAAGCCTCCACTCAAATCCGAACGGGTTTATCCCCATCTGACATCTTACGGTATCAAACTGATCTGTTTCGGCAGAGGCGATAAAATTACCGCTGTATACAAAGCTGTAGCCGTATACCTCACCCTGCCGCTCGTCTGCATTATGCTCGGCATATGCCGCAAACGGACTGTGGTGGTGGCTGCTTGCCACTCTTTTGCTGTCCACTGCCGCTATACCGTGGCGCAGCGGCTGTCTTTCTATATGACGTTCTCTTGCCCATGCTCCGTCAAGGTGTACAAAATCATATTCCTTGCTGAAAAGATATGTGCATGAGCTTAATACCGATTTTAAACGAACAACACCGCCGCCGTCATTTATGACCTTGACCGACTTTACAATTGCGTCAAGCTCCTCGAAAACCGAATATGAAAGAACTATACGCAGATTTGTGAGTCTATCTATAAGAGTAATCTCTAAAGTTTCTGCCTCATCTTCACTCTCTGTATAAACAGCCGGAAGACCTTCAAGCTTCTTCTTTCCGCCAAACACTTTATGCGCTTCATATTCAAGCTTTGTTATCGCGCTGCCGTTTTCATATTGAGCATGGAAAGCCGGAGTCCTCAAATCCGCACTGCCATAGCATGGATACTCCATAGGAAGGATGTCCGAGCTGCAGCTCCCATCAATATCATTTGGCGAGAAGCCGGCTGTACATCGTGTCGGGATAAGCTCCTCCGCATTACCAAAAACATTATCAATCCTCTTTCCATAATAAAGATGAACAAGATGCTTTCCCATAAGAATCCCCATGAGATATGAAGAATTTTTTGTTTTCAGATTAAAAATTCCATTACATTCATTAAATAAAACAGACATAATTTCATCTATTCCTTTCTGTATTTGATGTTGTATCAATTATACAATACTGTGTGCGCTTTGTCAATCTCGTATTTTCATAGTTGGATTTTTCTTTATTAATAAGACAAAAAACCTTGCATAAGCCACACGAATTGTTCCCGGGTTAACAGCTACATTTCAGACTCTGACCAAGGCCATTGAAAGCCACCGTCATTAAGCCGTTTGTATAACAGAAGGAAGCCGTCTTCATCCCATAACAAACTCTTGATTCTGTTTCTGCGTCTGCCTCAAAACAAGAACAAGCTGCGGTTATACGGATTAATTCCATAGTTCTGCTTTACAATGGCAGCTAAGCCGTCTATTGACCTGCGCAGCTGTGATTCTGCCTAACATTTCAACCCCTCTATTGCTGCTTTGAGTAATTGAGGCTGTATGGTCAGTTCAACGGATACAATATATCTGTGCAGACAACCATGAACCATGTATTCAATTTGGATGCAAAAAAGGCTGATGCAAATTGAAGCAACAGCCTCGAACATTTATATTGGTGCATAATTTCATTAAATATGTTATTTCGCATTATCCATAACGCAACAGTAACCTTAAATTTAACTCATAAAAACCTTTCTATAAGAATCTTCGTAATAAATATCTATACTTTTATTTATTTCTTCAATGCCTTTTACACTATCATATTGGTTGCATCTTATACCGATATCACCTTCTAAATTTTTAATATACTCACCAATCCTCTCATATTCACGCTTTCCGTCTTTCCCATAGTAATGCATTATTTTCCTCAAAAGTATAAGCATAGAAATAATTCGATGCACATCCTGCTCTATCGATTTTATAGGTATATCACAAGTATCAATAAACATCACCGGTAACGCCCTTCCGGTAACGGCACTTACTTTATATTTATTCGCCATATTATTTAAAAATCCATAAATCCTTACACATCTCGAGTCATCACCTGCTTCCATATTTATGTACTCATTTTGCAGTCTGTCATTCTCATCCAATAATTTTAAAAAATCTGAGATTATTTCTATTGCACCATCTTGTTCATTGCTTATTTTTTTACCGCACGAAAGAATTTCATTTCTAACCGCATAATAAGTGTTGTTCTGCACAAACACATGAACTCACTTAAAACCTCTCTTTTGCAAGTGTCAAAATTATTTTTCATATGCTCATAGTTAGCATCCATCATGCTCAGGTATACAAAAAAGTGTTATATTGGTATATAAATAATGTAACAAATATGAAATAATTTCATTAAACAGTCCAATAATCAAAGCTGTGCAATTGTTGGTGTTACGCACCACCCATTAATCGAAACCTTTTTTAACCGTTTAAGGGGGTACACCATTAATCGAAATGTTTTAGGGGGACCAATTCAATTTAGGCTACTTAAAAATCACAGAAAAGTAGGCTATTATTTTTCTCCCGAACACGCAAAATCTGAGTACAATTGTGGCTCTTCCAACTGGGCTCAAACCAGTGACTCTCTGATTAACAGTCAGATACTCTACCCCGTCAGAATATAGAACACTTACTACCCAAAAAGCCCTCTATCGTATTTGTGGTGTAAATCAGCGTTCTGACAGCCTCCGGATATTTAAAATATGTCGATGAATTAGCCCAGTTTGTTCTCCATTGATATTGTGCAAATTCTCTTTGCGTTCTTGTTCTGCTACCTACTCTTCGAGACTTAATTTGTACCTTGGCATATTAAAAACCTGCTCCAAAATAATGTTTTTATTACATATCATCTTGGATGTTTCGTAAAAACTTTACACAAAATCCGGGTTTTTCAAAATGTTTGCTATCTTTTGAATATAAACCTCATGTGCGTCATCAAGTAATTTTATCATTCTGTTATAAACAGCCATATCAACGGCGGGTACATCCCGATAACGGGTATCAATTGAGAATTGTACCTCCGGATCAAATGCCGGATTGATGGAACGATAGATTTTTGCATGCGCTTTCTTAGTCGCAGTGACCAAATCCAATCCGTTCTCAACCTCCGTAATTGTATCGGCAATCAGAACCTTCAGCCAGTCCTCTGCCTCTTGATATACCTCCGGTCTGAGGTACATATCCCGAACATTAAGTAGCGCGTTACGCATAATGTCCGAGAGCACTCCATACCCGTTGCCGTTTGTTTCTCCTGCGATTACCGCCTTATACACTCTCGGCTCTGCCTTATTTTCTGCATCCGCATAGTCTAATCCGTTCTGTACCTCATCAAGAATATCTCCTATAAGATTTTCAATGATTAGAATTTGCTCCTCTGTGGCATTAAGCGGAGCGGTCGCTCTCGGAATTTGTGCAGCAGATACCGTTGCAGCCATTGATACCGATAGTG
>JAQXTR010000074.1 GCA_029219585.1 Clostridiales bacterium | reverse complement strand
ATAACCCTGTTTGCCCGCACTCCGTCCGGCGTAGTTACAACCAGCGAGGGACTTGATTGTCTGCGTTATGCAAAAAACATTGTTGAGCAGATAGACTAGCTGCAGGCCATGTACGATCCCGATGCCGCAAACAGACAGAAGTTTGACATATGTGTTCCGCGTGCAAGCTATATTGCCTGCGCATTCATAAATTTTATTAATTCCTTTGATTTCAGCAAATCGGTAAATGTGAACTACCGCGAAACAAATTCGCTGAAAACCATAGACAATGTTGCAAACGCCGTAAACAAGCTCGGTATTATAAGATACAACAAAATGTACGAAAAATATTTTCTCAATGTGCTTAACGAGCGCAATCTGAAATATTCCGTAATCTGGGAGTTCGAATACGTGGTGCTTATGTCGGAAAATCATCCTCTTGCGGGGCGCAGCACGATTGATTACCGCGAGCTTGAGGACTGCACCGAGATTGTCCACGGCGACCCGGGCGTACCTGCTCTGCCCATTACGGAGGTGCGCGAACGCGCAAAATATGACGAAAACAAAAAGCGTATTCATGTTTATGAACGTGCAAGTCAGTTCGAGATGCTTCAGCAGATTCCCTCCGCCTATATGTTGGTATCTCCCATTCCGGACAGCTTTGTGCGGCGGCTCTCACTTGTGCAGAGAAAATGCAGCATGGAAAACAATGTTTACGCCGACCTTCTTATTTACAGAAAGGGCTGCCGCCTGCACGCACATGACAAGCTGTTTATCGATAATGTACGCCGTGTTATAAGCGAGGTGCAGTCAGAACGCTGATGCTGCACTCTCACCCCGCCGCGCACTGCCCGGCATATACCGATTATGTAATATCGGTATATAATTTTAGCCTCTACACAATTCGGCAAAAGTATGTTAAAATTTTATCAAACCTGACTTTAGAATCCAACTTTGAAAAATGGTGCAAGTTTGACATGTAATGTAAGGCTGTTGCTCTCTTTGCAACAGCCTTTTTAGATGCATTAAATAATATAATTCAAGATAGATTGAATCTGCTTATCCGAAAGAAAATAGTGATTAAGCGGCAAATCGAATTTGTCCGACAAATCATTGATAAGTTCAGATTCAGTTGTTGTATTGATATGCTTACGTTCTGCTTTGGTTACCTTAAAGCCTTTCATAAACGAAAATATATCCGATGAAGAATATTTGTTTTCCAGTACTTTGAACTGAAATATACGCTCCAATAAAACAGTTATATAGCATATCAGAAAATGCCCTTTGATAGTATCGGTTGTCCGAGCAAAAACGGGTCGTGCATCCAAATCAGATTTCATAATTTTAAATGATTCCTCTATTCTCCATAGATTATGATATATCTGATATATTTCTTCATCCTTCATATTAGTCTCTGATGTCACTAATAGGTTATATCCAGCCAACTTAAGATCTTTTTCTATCGCTTCTTCGTTGATGCCGACTACTGCTTTCTTGCCGTCTTTATCCGTGAAGTTCACATACTTCCCTGATTCTCCGAATTGTGCTTTTTTAGCCTGTGACATAGCCAGACTTCTTGCTTTTTCGACAAGTCTGTTGATCTCATATCTTTTTTTAGCCGCTAATTTAGGGTTATATGTCAGAAGTCTTTTCTCTGTAAGCTGCACAGTAACTGTTTTTCCTTCAAACTCAAAAGTATACGGGAATGTATCAATACATGATTTATACCGATATTTGATATTTCCCGTTTTATCTTTTACGTCAGTAAACCCATTATCTAAAAGCACCCATTCCTGTTCTTTTTGAGGAAGCCCTTTAACAGACTTAGAAAACAGATAACCGTCTCCGTGTTGCTTGGAAAAAGCGATATTCTGAGCACAGTTCAGTCCCTTATCAGCTACATGTATGGTTCTGCCTTTAATATTATTGCTGCTCTTTAACTCATCTATGACATTTCTCATGATTGGCTTTTCCGATTCGTTTCCGGGATATATCTTCATACCGATAGGAATTTGATTTTTGTCTAAAAGCAATCCCAAACCAACAATAGGCTCTTTTTTGTTTTCTTTACTGGGTCCCTTTTTCCTGAAATCATCCTCTCTATCAATTTCAAAGTAAAAGTTTGTACAGTCGAAATATGTATTATCGGTATCTAAGCCGAATACTGCATCGGTTTGCACATTGAACAACTCTACAAATTTTCTATAGTTACGACCGATAAATCCTAACCCTGCTAAGAGCTGGTCATAAGAGAAATTGTATTCATGATACAAATATGGTAATACGTCATGAAAGGTTCTGTGCTTGCTGCATGGGTTTACACTTCTTGCGTACACTAAAGAAGACAGCAACTCAAAAAGGTCATATTCAAACTCATTAGTAAGTTTAAAGTAATCAACATATTTCTTTATTTGCAGCTTAGTCATGAGACTTTTCAGAGGAAAGTAACCCAGATAATGAACAGGTGATTTATCGGAAATCTTTCTCACTGATTCTTCCTTTTTAGCATTGTTCAGAGCATCTACTTCTTTTTGAAAATGCGCAACAGGATCAGCAATACCGTTTGCGATATGTGTTTCAACAGACTGCAAAGACTTGTAGCATCTATGAGCAGTCTCTTTTCTCTTTGGATCATAAAAACTTTCATAGATAGCGAGATAAGTTCTGTTTTTAAGCTTAGTTTTCTTTAAAAAATATGCCATGATAAAACCTCCAATTCTATAACACCACTAACACCATTAATTATATCACAAAAAATATTTTTTGTCAAGTGTTTTTGTAATAAAAAAAGCCTTATTTTAAGGCAAAAATCAATATTTTTATTGGTATGATATTCCAAAATATTATGGTGTTACTCTCTAAAGACGGGTATATGGTTACGGAGTAAAAAGCGCATAGAAAATATATTTTGATTGAATAATCGTTTATACGATGTAATTTAAAGCCCCGTCGGGTGTTTTTCGGACGGGGCTTTGTTTTATCAATCGGTTTAGAAAATAATTCGGATGTAAATATAGAAAAATCTGTAATTGTAATAAAAATGTAAACAAAAATTCTTGTAAAAAAACAAAATAACTATTGAAATTGCAATGAAAGTATGATAAAATGTTTTATATATCGAATATGCAAATATTCAAAAAAAGATCGGTTTTTAACAAATTTTTTTCAAAAAAAGTCTTTACAAAAGCAGCATTATGTTGTATAATAAAAGAAAAACAAAATAAAACAAAAAAAACAAAAATATAAACATGGAAGAGGGTTAAAATTATGTACAAGTCTGATTATGAAATCAAAAAAGAAATGTGCGAAATCGGCAGAAGAATTTATAATGACGGTTTCGTAGCCGCAAATGACGGTAACTTTTCTGTAAAGATCGACGAGAACACCTTTTATGTTACACCGACAGGCGTTTCAAAGGGCTTTATGACGCCGGAAATGATCTGTAAGGTTGACGGCAAGGGTAACCTTAAAGAGGCGAACGGTCAGTGGAGACCGTCGTCGGAGTTTAAGATGCATCTCAAGGTTTATCAGGAGAGACCGGATGTAAATGCGGTTGTTCATGCTCATCCTCCGATTGCAACATCATTTGCTATTGCAGGCGTTTCGCTGGATAAGCTCATCATGCCGGAGGCTATTATCTTTCTCGGCGCTGTTCCGATCGCGCAGTACGGCACACCGTCAACAATGGAGATACCCGAGTCGCTTACTCCGTATCTGCAGGATTATGACGCGATCCTTCTCGCTAACCACGGTGCTCTTACATTCGGCTGTGATCTTAATACTGCATTCTTCAGAATGGAGTCAACAGAGTTCTATGCAAAGCTCCTTATGTATTCAAGACTTATCGGCGGCGAAAAGGAAATCCCGTGCGGTGAAGTAAAGAAGCTTATCGACCTCAGAAAGCAGTTCGGAGTTCCGGGTAAGCACCCGCTTGAGAAGCTTTGCCCCGGGTGCTTTGCAGGCGACGATACCTGCTCAATGTCACCTACAGAGGCAAATGACAAGTACGGCACAGAATCAAGCGCTCATTATCACGGCTTCCAGCCGCTTCCTTCACAGGTATGTCCGTCTCCGAAAAATGCGGGCGGATGCACAGATAAGGAAATCGAGAGCATTGTAGCAGAGGTTACAAAGAGAGTTCTTGAGCAGTATAACAAGTAATTAAAAAGAATCGGAAATGGAGCTGAGGCATTATGATGACTATTGATGATATGTTGTCACAGGTTGCTCAGATCGTTGGTACAGCTCCAAAAGATCAGCCCGATACAAAAATGCAGATGCCCGTACATAATGAAATGAAAGTCATATCCGAAGCCGCAGCAAATCCCAAGGCAGACCCGGGAGGTATCCTGAGAATGAGGCCGGAGCTTGGTCTTAAAATGGCTAAGGAAATTATATACTGTATTGAACGCGGTGCGGAAATGATGGGTGTAAATGCGGTTATTGCGGTAGCTGACGGCGGAGGAAAGCTTATTGCGCTGGAGGCTATGGATTCTTCTCTTATCGCAAGCGTAAGGGCGGCACAGGATAAGGCTTATACCGCTGTGGCTCTTAAAATGCCTACGCATACGGCTCTTGAAGAGTCCAGAGGCGGCGCGCTTGACGGGTATACAAACGGCAACGGAATATTGATGCTTGGCGGCGGTATGCCGATAAGCTTCAACGGAACGGTGATCGGAGGTATCGGAGTATCGGGAGGAACAAAGGATCAGGATATTGCGCTTGCAAAAACGGGCGCTGTGTATTTTGAAAAAAGAACAGAATCCTTAAGATAGTATATTGTTAAAAGGGGGCAGCAACGTGATAGATGAACAGAAAGTAGGCCGCATAGTCAAGGAGGTTCTTTCAACCATGGATTTATCAGCCGTCAGAAAGCCGGCGCGCAAGCAGCTGGGCGTATTTGACACAATGGAAGAGGCTCTTGAGGCTGTAAACAAGGCTTATGTTCAATTCAGAAAATATAATAAGGCTCAGCGCGAGGCTATTATCAGCGAGATAAGAAAGCTCACACACGCTGAGGCTGAAACAATGGCAAAGCTTGCCGTTGAAGATACAGGTATGGGTAACGTTTACCACAAAATTTTAAAGCATCATCTTGTAGCAGACAAAACTCTCGGCACAGAGGATCTTGATACAAGAGCTTTCTCCGGTGACGGCGGCCTTACGCTTGTAGAAATGGCACCATACGGAATTATCGGTGCGATAACACCGTCAACAAATCCGAGCTGTACGGTATTGTGCAACAGTATCTGTATGCTTGCCGGCGGCAACGGAGTAATCTTTAATCCGCATCCCCACGCAAAGAGAATTTCGGCATATGCCGTAGATCTTGTAAACCGTGCGGTTCTGGCTGCGGGCGGTCCAGAAAATATAGTCGCAACAGTGGCAAATCCGACTATGGAAACATCAAATATGATGGTAAATCATCCGTCGGTTAAAATGCTTGTTGCCACAGGCGGTCCGGGCGTTGTAAAGATGCTTCTTTCATCGGGAAAGAAGGCAATCGGCGCGGGCGCAGGCAATCCGCCGGTAATAGTTGATGAAACTGCGGACATCAAAAAGGCTGCAAAGGATATAATTGACGGCTGTACGTTCGACAATAATCTCCCGTGTATTGCGGAAAAAGAGGTATTCGCACTCAGCTCAATAGCTGACGAGCTTATACATTATATGATTAAGAACGGCTGCTATATGCTCAGTGACGCTCAGATCAGGCAGCTTGAGGACGTTGTCCTCGTAACAAAGAAGAATAAGGCAGGCAAGGAGGTTCGCACGATCAATAAGGATTGGGTCGGCAGGGACGCGAAGAAGATTCTTGCTCAGATCGGAGTTCAGGCCTCGGACGATATAAGATGTATCATCTGTGAAACGGACTTCGGACAGGCATTTGTTCAGACAGAGCTTATGATGCCGATTCTTCCGATAGTACGTGTGGAAACATTTGACGAGGCGGTTGAAATGGCGGTTAAGGCTGAGCACGGCAACAGACACAGCGCTCATCTCCACTCAAAGAATGTTGATCATATGACTCAGTATGCAAAGGCTATAGAAACTACAATCTTTGTAAAGAACGCTCCGAGTTATGCCGGTATAGGCTTTAATGCAGAGGGCTGGACAACCTTCACCATCGCAGGCCCGACAGGCGAGGGTATCACGTCACCAAGAAGCTTTACAAGACTCAGAAGATGTGTTCTTTCAGATGCTCTTTACATTGTATAAGAAAAGGGAGTGTTAAGAAATGGCGATAAATGAAAATGAAATTGCTGCATTGGTGCAGCAGGTATTAAAGGAAATGACAGGCGGTGCATCTGCTCCGGCGCCGGCTCCTAAAAAGTGCTGCGGCAGCTGCGGCGGCTCGTTGGACGGCGTTCCCAAGACTGCGCATGTTGCGGTTCTGACGGGGCTTAAGAACTTTGAAATCAAGGAATATCCTATTCCCGAGGTAGGCGATGACGATATTCTTGTTAAGGTTGAGGGCTGCGGCGTATGCGGAACGGACGCACATGAATTTAAGGTTGACCCGTTCGGTCTAATTCCTGTTGCTCTCGGTCATGAGGGTACGGGCGAGATTGTCAAGCTGGGTAAAAACGTAAAGGTTGACAGTGCGGGAAAGCCGGTAAAGGTGGGCGACAAGATTGTTACCTGTATGATATTCAAGGATAATCCGGACATCACAATGTTTGATCTCAACAAGCAGAATGTAGGCGGCGCGGATGTTTACGGACTTCTTCCGGATGATGATATTCATCTTAACGGCTGGTTCAGTGATTACATATTTATCAGAGGCGGTTCCTTCGGTTCGACCTTCTTCAATGTAAGTGATCTTGACCTTGATTCAAGAATACTCATTGAGCCGTGCGCAGTTCTTATCCACGCTGTGGAGAGAGCAAAGCTCACAAACATCATGAGATTCAACTCAAAGGTAGTTGTTCAGGGCTGCGGACCGATTGGTCTTATCTGTATCGCGGTACTCCGTACAATGGGTATTGAGAATATAATAGCTGTTGACGGTAACGAGCAGAGACTTGAATTTGCTAAGAGAATGGGTGCAACACAGACTGTGAACTTCATGAACCATAAGGGTATTGAGGCTCTTACGGAAGCTGTACAGGAAGCGTGCGGCGGCCAGCTTGCCGATTTTGCATTCCAGTGTACCGGTTCACCGGTTGCTCATGCAAATATATATCACTTCATAAGAAACGGCGGCGGACTCTGCGAGCTTGGATTCTTCATCAACGGCGGAGATGCAAAAATTAACCCGCATTTTGACTTGTGTGCAAAGGAAATCACGCTTGTTGGTTCATGGGTATACACATTAAGAGACTATGTAACAACATTTGATTTCTTAAAGAGAGCTATCGGCATAGGACTTCCGATTAAGGAGCTTATAACACATAAGTTCGCTCTTGAGGACATAAACGAGGCGCTTGAAACAAACCTTGCGCAGAAGGGTCTTAAGATCGCTATCGTAAACAAGTAATCGTAACCGGAAGGAGAACATAGAATGAATGACGCAATCGGAATAGTCGAAATGTTCGGCTTCGTAACTGCAATAACGGCTGCGGATGCGGCGGCAAAGGCTGCGGACGTCAAAATTATTGCAATTGATTCAAACAAGCCTGCAAATGCCGAGTCCGTAGAGGTTCCGCTGATCATGGCGATAAAAATACAGGGTGAGGTTTCGGCAGTGAAGGCAGCTGTTGACGCGGCTGTGGAAGCTGCAGACACTGTTTCGGGAGTCATTTGCAGCCATGTTATTTCAGGTCCGACAGACGATGCAGTAAAGATGGCAGAGAGAATATCAGTCGGTCGTGACATAGTAGGTCACATACCAATGAACGCATAAGGAGGAGAATTGCTGTGCAGGCATTAGGATTACTTGAAACAAGAAGCCTTACCGGAGCAATAGACGCTACTGATGCGATGACAAAGGCGGCTGAGGTCAGTCTTGTCGGGACGGTGAAAATCGGATCAGGACTTGTAAACGTAGTGGTAAAAGGTGAGGTAGCATCAGTAAGAGCGGCTATAGAGGCAGGTAGAATTGCGGCTGAACAGGTCGGTGAGGTATATGCGGCGCACGTGATACCGCAGCCGGATGATTCAATCGCAGGAATACTTCCGTCATTCTATTAAAAAGGAGGAATTAACGATGACAGCGGATTTCTCAATCGGTTTAGTAGAGGTAAGCGGACTTGGTGATGCGATCATCATGCTGGATGATATGTGCAAGGCTGCGGACGTTGAATTTGTTGCAACTGAGAGAAGACTCGGCGGCAGACTTGTTACAATAGTTGTAAAAGGCGAGATTTCAGCGGTAAAGGCAGCAGTTGATGCGGGTGTACAGAGGGCAAAATCCTGCGGCAGCTATAAGGCGTCCAGGGTTATTCCAAGACCGCATACAGAGGTTCTTCCGTACCTTCATCTTGATGAGAAAAAAAATATAGAGCCTAAATCCGAAACAGCCGGAACTCATGTGGGTACGGTTGGAGAGGATAATGAAAAGCCGGCAGCGGTAAAGCGCGGCAGACCGAGAAGGAAGAAAACAGAAGAATCAAAATAATCCGTAAGGATAATCAAAACGAATTAAGGCGCACTGCGCTTTAAGATAAAAATATTAACTAAGTAAATTTAGGACATATGTCCGAAAAAATAGGAGGAAAATAAAATGGCAGTAGAAGCATTAGGTATGGTTGAGACAAGAGGTCTCGTAGCAGCAATCGAAGCAGCAGACGCAATGGTTAAGGCAGCTAATGTAACACTTATCGGTACAGAGAGAATCGGTTCAGGTCTCGTAACCGTTATGGTAAGAGGCGATGTAGGTGCAGTTCAGGCAGCTACAGATGCAGGTTCGGCAGCCGGCTCAAGACTCGGTGAGCTCGTATCGGTTCACGTTATTCCGCGTCCGCACGGCGATGTTGAAAAGATTTTGCCGTCGATTGACTAATATAATAGATAGAGGTTTTAATCAATAGCATATGTACGTCTTAAGACGTACATATGCGTATCTATTACATAGGAGGGATATGCGGTGGCAACACTGGAAGAGCTTATAACCAATGCAGTTGTGGCTACTTTGAAGAAGAAGGAAGAGGAAGACGTTGTAAAAATCGGCGTTTCCGCACGTCATGTTCACCTCAGCCGCAAGGACTGTGATGCGCTTTTTGGCGAGGGATATGAGCTTCATAAGAAAAAGGAGCTTATGGGCGGTCAGTTTGCGGCAGAGGAATGTGTAACGATTGTCAGCCCGAATCTTCGTTCGATAGAGAATGTCAGAGTATTAGGCCCGTTAAGAAAAGAGAGCCAGGTAGAGATTTCAAGAACAGATACCTTCAAGCTTAAGAACAGTCCTCCGGTCCGTCCGTCAGGTCAGCTTAAGGGCTCAGCTCCTATGGCGCTTGTAGGCCCTAAGGGCAGCATTTATCTTAACGAGTGCTGTATTATAGCAAACAGACATATACATTTACCGCCGTCGCTTGCGGATAAGTACGGAGTAAAGGATAACGACCTCGTTGATGTTGAGGTTCAGACCGGAAAGCCGACACGTTTCTATGACGTTCAGGTAAGAGTTCATGAAAGCTTTACGCCGGAAATGCACATTGATACCGATGATGCAAACGCTTGCGCGCTTAAGACAGGCGATATTATAAAGATACTTACAAAATAATTAAATTTGAAAATTACTGTCTGCAATTTCCCGGATCGAGTGCAGGAATGAACATACAAAAGGTTTTTGCAGGGTTATTCGGTGAATTGCAGAAAGGATTGATAGATATGATTTTAGGCAGAGTTTACGGAAGCGTTGTTTCTACCCATAAGCTCAGTTCGCTTGTGGGCAGCAAATTTATGCTTGTTCAGTGCATAGAGAACAATAAGCTGGTTGATAAATATCTTGTCGCTGTTGACGGTGTTGGTGCCGGAATCGGCGAAGATGTTATTATCGCTCAGGGATCGGGAGCAAGAATGGGAATGAGAGATCAGAATGCTCCGGTAGATGCACTGATTATTGGAATTTTGGATGAAAAGCAGGTATAATCTGCTATTATATATATAGGTCTATAGCATTACGGTGAATGGAGTGAAAGCAGCTATGAATTTAGAGGAGCTTCAAAAAATCGTATATGAAGCGGGAATAGTAGGCGCCGGCGGTGCCGGGTTCCCGACGCACAGAAAGTTTTCGGAGAATGTTGAACAGATAGTTGTAAATGCGGCCGAGTGTGAGCCGCTTATGATGGTTGACCATCATATTCTTGAATGTCATCTCCGCGAGCTTGTTGAAACGTTAAATCTTTTATGCGATGTAATGAATGCAAAAGAAGCGATAATAGGAATCAAGGGGAAGAATATGCACCTTCTTGATGCCAATATTGTCGCGTCACTTTCGGGTACAAGAGTGAAAATCAAGGAGATTCCCGACATATATCCTGCCGGTGACGAGGTTGTTCTTACATATGAAACAACGGGGAAAATTATTCCCGAGGGTGCGATTCCGGTAATGGTTGGCGTTATGGTTATAAATGTTGAAACGGTATTCAATATTTATAAGGCTGTAAACGAGTCAATGCCGGTTATTGAAAAGTATGTGACAATCGGCGGTGATGTGCCGCGGGATATTACTGTTAAAGCGCCTGTAGGCATGAAGCTTTCTGCGCTTCTTGCAGCGGCGGGGTATTCAGATCTTAAGGATAAGGCTGTAATTAACGGCGGTCCTATGATGGGAAAGCTTGTTGACCTTGAGAATGATGTTGTAACAAAGACGACAAAGGGACTTCTTGTATTTCCTAAGACTCATTCTATTATACAGCGTATTAAAATGCCGGTAAACATTGCAATCAAGCGTTCATCGGCAGCCTGCTGCGGCTGTACAATGTGTTCGGATATATGTCCGAGATATCTTCTCGGATACAATCTTGAGGTACATAAGACAGTACGGGCCGCCGGACACGGTGAGGTAAAAGATACCGAAGCATTTCTGCAGAATGCTCTATGCTGCGGCTGCGGCGTATGCTCGGTTATTGCATGTCAGCAGGAGATACTTCCGTCCAAGGTATCGATGGAAATCAAGGGGCTGCTGGGAAAGCACGGTCTGCGCCGTCAGAACAATATTCAGCCTGAGCATGTTCGCCCCGAACGCGCATCGAGGCTTGTATCGTCAAATAAGCTTATCGACCGCCTGGGTATCAGACGATATGTAAAGGATAAGGTTGAGAAGGTTGATACAGTATTTAACCCGGATACAGTGTATATAGAATTAAGACAGCATGTCGGTAAGCCGGCATCGGCTGTTGTAAAGCCGGGAGATAAGGTTTCAAGAGGTCAGGTTGTAGCTGCAACCGACTATAAGGATCTCGGAACCTGTATGCACGCAAGCATAGACGGTACTGTACAAACAGTTACAGACAGATTTGTAATAATCGGAAAGTAAGGGTGAACACGAATGAACGCAATAGGACTGGTTGAATGTAAAAACGTATCAAAGGGTATTCTGGTAACTGATGAAATGCTCAAAAGCGCGGGTATAACCCTTCTTTCATCAGGTGCTGTATGCCCCGGTAAATATCTGACAATAGTCGGAGGTGAGCTTTCGGCAATTCACGCATCGGTTGACCGCGCAAAGGTTATTGCGGAGGACGGAATCATTGATACATTTGTAATAGGTAACCTGGGAAAGAACGTACTTGAGGCGGTAAGCGGCGTGGTTGAGGTTTCAAGAAAGAGAGCCTTGGGCATAATTGAGACATTTACGGCAGCAAGCGCGATTGAGGCTGCGGATGCGGCGGTTAAGTCAGGCTACATAGAGCTTATTGAGGTAAGAGTTGCGCGCGGTATGGGCGGCAAGTGCTTTGTAACCCTGACAGGTGATGTAAGCGACGTGAGAGCCGCGGTTGAAGCAGGTGCGGCTTTGGCAGCCGAGAGCGGT
This sequence comes from Clostridiales bacterium, assembly GCA_029219585.1. Taxonomy (GTDB): domain Bacteria; phylum Bacillota; class Clostridia; order UBA1381; family UBA1381; genus Ornithomonoglobus. The sequence goes on along the minus strand of JAQXTR010000074.1, from coordinate 14,038 downwards.
ATGCTTATTAACACTGAGGTAATAGCAAATCCGCACGAGGAGTTGTGGGATTCAATCCTGTAAATTATGAAATTATGGAAATGCGCTGTTAAAGCCTTTTATAAGGAGGCATATAAAATTTTTTAGTGATTGTTTTAATGTTTTGATGGGACGGGACTGTTTGACAGCCATTCCGCTTTTGTAATCACTGATATGTGTTCGGTGCACACATCGTTCATCAGAGGGCATGGCTTGGCTTTTTCAGCGCATACTCAAATAAGCCATGCTTATTGCAGTAGTAATACAGCTTTCCTCCGTACATTCGGGGGAAACGTGCGGATGAATCCTGTTCGGGATACAGCTTCAGTGTAAGCGTCCTGTCAAAGGTCACATACGAGATAAAGCTTATATAATGTTCCTTTGTCATCTCGTGATTAAAAGTGATATAATAATCATTTTCTGTTTCGGAAACATTCACCGCGTGCTCCTTGTCCGCCTGTGCGGCATTTAAAGCTTCAAGCTGCTTTCCGCAGCATGTAACATTAAATTCCCCTGTTCCCTGCATAATCGCTCCGCAGTGGGGACATACATAAAATTTTATTTTTTTCATATTACCGATTTCCTCCTTGTTCTGAATTAAGCTGCCGGATAAAATGGTATCCGAGCTTACACCCAATATATCCGCCAGTGCCGACACTGTGGAAACGTCGGGAAAACCGTGACCTGTTTCCCACTTTGAAACGGTTTTTGCGCAGATATTCAATTTATCGGCAATCTGTTTTTGTGTCATTCCTTTTGATTTTCTTAAATCGCAAAGAAGCCTTCCGTTTTTGATTAAATCCATTATGTTTCACCTCCATGCTTTAATTATAAATCGGTAATATAAAAGATTCAATCCACGGTCCGTTGACTGTAATGTAATTATACCATATAATGAGCGTCGCAGCAATATGTTAATTTACAAAAGAAACAGTCACAATTAAGACGCGGATGTGATAAAATAGAGTACAGGGGAAGGCACCCATAACAAAAAACAGAACAAATTGCAGAGGGGATGACACCCATGACAAAAAACATTACTGTGATTGATGAAAACGGAAATATTGTAGGAAGCACCTATCCAAAGCGTGCTGACGGACTGGTAAAGAAAGGACGCGCGCGATGGATAAGCGATACTGCTGTATGTATGCGCGCGGACGAAAAGGAAAGCGAGGCAAATGAAATGGCAGTAAATATATATGAGATTTTTGACAATCAGATTTCAAAGCTGCAGGAGCAGCTGCGCGATGAAAACGCTGAAACGGCAATGCCGGTGCGTATGCAGATACTGAAAACAATGGAAGCATTCCGCTCTCAGCAGCAGAGCGAAAAGATTATTGATCTTGTAAGGACTCAGCTTGATGCAATACAGGAATCACTGAAAAATGAACCTGCACTACCTGAAAACGCACTTGCGCGGGAAACAACGAGGCAGAAAATGCTCGGAATTATCGAAAAGCTGCTTGATAACGGCGGCGCAATTCAAAGCGAAGCAGCATCTGCAAATACAACAGAATAATAAAGAGTCAGCCCGGCCGGAAAATACAGCCGGGCTGTTATTATATTTCATTCAATACAGCTTTTTTGATAATTTTTGTAACGCCGCTGTCGTCATTTGACGGAGCGGAAAAGCGGCAGAGCGCCTTTAGATCAGGGTGGGCATTTTCCATTGCGTAGCTGTGAAAGCATACGCGCATCATATCCGCGTCATTCATAAAATCACCGAACGCCATACATTCCTCCGGTTTGTAGCCGCGCAGCTTTTGGATATGCTCAATAGCGCTGCCCTTTGTTACGCCTGTTTTCATAACGTCAAGCCAGTGTTCGCCGGAAACGAGGACATTGTGTGTATTGTGAAATTTTTTCAGTACTTTATAGCAGTGATTTTCTGACAGTTCATCGTCATAAATTGCGATTTTCAGTATGTCATCATGCCTTGATGCTTCAATCACGTTATCAACGGTTCTGTAATTTACATAGTACATAATGACGTTCTTTATATGTTCCTCATTCTCCTCTTCACCCATTGCCCCGTTCGCACCGCAGGCAAGGGAGTACAGCCCCGGCTCATTTTTTACGGCGGCAAGAATTTCAGCCGCACTGTCATTGTCAAGCGGATCAAGAATAATGCGTTTTCCCTTTTCATAAACAATAGCGCCGTTTTCCGCAATTATGGTTATTTGATCACCGTATTTTTCAAATTGCTTTAAAATTGTATCATATTGTCTGCCGCTGGATATTGCAAACTGTATTCCTTTTTCGTTTAAAGCATTCAGAACCTCATCGAAGTCCTTGGGCAGCTCCTTTTTTTCGTTAAGAAGTGTGCCGTCAAGATCGGTTGCTATAAATTTAATCATGTGTATCACCTCATTTTAATGTTCGTAAGCTCTTCGGATACCGGTTTTTCAATATGCCGCCCGATGCCTTGCCCCAGCCTGTAACGTATCCGTCCGCGCACACAACACACCATCCGTTTAAGCTGCATTCTACGGTTTCGCCGTGCATATATTTTTTTATTTCCGGTGAATCGCAAGTAAGACACAGTGCGTTTTTATAGGTGTCAGCCGGAAATGCGTGTGACAGCGCGTGTGAAGGCTCAAAGCGATTTTTTTTGATTTCGCCTAAATGCAGACCGCAGCGGAGAATTTTAAGTCCGTCCGTGTCCGGTTTCTCCGGTAAAAGGTAAAGGTTGTCACCGAATAGGACGAATTCGCCGCTAACAGCTGTTTTAAGGGCTTTTTTCTCAAAATCGCGGTAAAGCTTTATGGCAGAATCAAGAGTGCTGTGGGATCTGCCGTTTTTTTTGCCGCGTTTTTCTCTTTTGTTTTCAGGCGGCGCGGCTTTCTCTGTTTTCCTGAGCAGCGCGGCAAAATGACCCTCGCCCTTATGTCTGTGAGGAAAAATGCGACGGCATTTTTCTATGTCCGGAAAATCGCCGATTCCGTCTGAAAGGCTGTCAAGACAAGGAATATCACATATTTCCATGCTGTGTTTTTCAGCCATGTACTGCACGATACGCTCATTTTCGTCGAATGAGAATGTACAGGTTGAGTACATAATATATCCCCCTGTTTTAAGCATTTTATATGCGTCATCAAGAATATTTTTCTGACGTTCCGCGCATGAGAGTGTATGTGCCTCGCTCCATTCTGTAACAGCCTGCGGCTCCTTTCGGAACATTCCTTCTCCTGAACAGGGTGCGTCAACAATAATGCCGTCAAAGAAGGCGGGAAATTTATCCGCAAGCTTAGAGGGCGCTTCGTTTGTTACTATCGTATTTATAAGTCCCATTCGCTCCACATTTTCCGCAAGAATCAGAGCCCGCTTCGGAATAATTTCATTTGAAACCAGAAGACCTTTATTCTGCATTCTTGCGCCTATGTGAGTTGTTTTTCCGCCCGGCGCTGCGCACAGGTCGAGGATACGGGGATTTTCCGGCAGGGGCAATCCTTCCGCGGCAGACATTGCCGAAGGCTCCTGAAAATAAAATACTCCCGCCGCATGATACGGATGATTGCCGCTGAGCGCGGATTTTTCGGTGTAATATCCGTCAGGACACCATGCGACTCTCTCAGCGGCTCCCAGCCTTGCGGCAGCTGCCCTTGTGTCGCTGCATTTCAGGGTGTTTATTCGTATACCCTGATTTATTTTTGTATCATATGAGCGCAGAAAATCCTCATATTCACTGCCTAGAAGCCTTTTCATACGCTCCGAAAATTCTTTGGGAAGCTCCATAATAACCGTCCTTTTTGTTTTGATAAATATTATTATATACCATACCGCCGTTTTTTTCAACTGATTAATTGTACTAAATTTCGGCGTTGAGGAATATAAAATACAGAGGTGGTGTACATGAATTATATATGGGGCTTTATGATGATTATTTCGGTTATAACCGCAGCGGCAACCGGAAGAACGGATGAAACGGTCAACGCGGTATTTGAGGGAGCGCAGACCGCTGTTTCAACTCTTATAGGTCTGGCGGGAATAATGTGCTTCTGGACGGGGATAATGAAAATCACGGAAAAATGCGGAATTTCTGGGCTTATATGTAAAATAATATCTCCGCTTGTAAAAAGACTTTTTCCGGGGAGCGGAAAAAAGACAAGAGAATATATATCAATGAATATTACCGCAAATATGCTGGGAATGGGGAACGCGGCAACTCCTATGGGGATGATGGCGGCGGAGCAGCTTGATAAAGAGAATAACGGCTCGGCATATCCGTCGGTTAATATGTGTATGCTTGTGGTACTGAACACAACCTCATTTCAGCTGATACCGTCAACCATTATTGCGCTGCGTGCGGCGGCGGGCTCGGCAAATCCGGTGTCGATTATAGCTCCCGTATGGTTTGCATCCCTGTGCGCGGTCACTGTGGGAGTGCTGTCGGTAAAGCTCATGGGAAAATTAACGGGAGGGAGAAGATGAGATATATAACGCCTGCATTCATACTGATAATAATTGTCACGGCAATGATAAAAAGAAAAGAAGTCTATGCCGATTTTATTGAGGGTGCGGGAAACGGAATGAGGCTGCTTGTTGATATATTTCCTCCGCTTGCGGCGATGCTTGTGGCAGCGGCGATGCTTAAGGCGTCCGGTGCCCTTGATATTGCCGTAGGGCTGATAGCTCCTTTTACGGAAAAAATAGGACTTCCGGCGGAGGTTATGCCGCTTGTTATGATAAGACCTGTTTCCGGCAGCGGCTCCATAGGTGTACTTTCAGGAATACTCAATGACTGCGGCGCGGATTCGTTTGCGGGTCGGCTTGCGTCCGTTATATGCGGCAGTACCGAAACCACGTTTTATTGTCTTGCCGTATATTTTTCTAAAACGAGAGTAAGACATATAAAAAGAGCGGTGCCGTGTGCGGTAATAGGAGATATTACCGGTATTGCTGCCGCATTATTTGCACTGAGAATACTTGGACTATAGTAATCCGCCTCTGATAAGGGGCGGATACGATAGAAGTATTATTCTCTTGGAGGGCATAATATAATCCTCTCTTTAGTGTATAAGGTCTGAAAGGTTATTCAATATTTTTTCAATTACGGAAAGCTTTGACGAATCAAAGGAGTCAATAATTTTTCCTATTTCAGCCAACTGCGGATTTTGATTGCTGTTTGTATATTCTTTTCCTGTAAGAAGGTAATCAGAACTCACATTCAGCACCTTTGCAAGGTTATAAAGAGTATGAGCGGACATGCCTTTTTTTCCGTTTTCTATTTCATAAAGGAATTTCGGACTTATATTCGTCATTTCACTTAATGTTTCCCGCGAAAATCCGAATTTATCGCGCAGCTGCCATATACGCATTCCTATATCGATGTAGAATGAATCCATATAATACCTCTTTTCAATCGAATTTAGCTATAATATAAGTTTAACACAATAGTTCTGAATTTAAACGAATTATTATACGTGATTAAGAACAATAGGTTTTAAAATTAATGCACTTTTGTTCTGCTTTTTTTTGGAAAAGATATTGACAAAATCTATTATATTTAGTATACTAATATTTGGTAGTAAGTAGGTTTATATTTTTATATAATTGCTCTAAGTATATTAAATAATTAATAAAGCTCCACCTGATTGGAAGGGGGGATGAACGGATGGGTGGAAAAGAAAAAACAAATTCAAAAGAAAGAAAGGAAGCGTAAAAATGAAAAGAATTACAAGTGTATTCTTGGTGTTTGCTATGTTATTAACATTGACGCCGATGAATATTTTTGCAGCTGATGATGCGGTATTTTCAGATGTCAGAGACACAGACTATTATGCTCAGGCTGCAACAGCGTTAGAAAAATTGGGTATTTTGGATGGTTATCCCGATGGTACATTCGGGGCTGAAAGATCTATTACAAGGGCAGAAATGGCTGCTGTTGTATGCAGAATGATCGACAAAGAAACGGATGGTGATAAGGCGGCGGGTAAAACTGCTTTTGATGATGTGGCGGCGAGCCATTGGGCAAGCGGATACATCAATGTTGCATCTGATGAAAAAATTATTGAAGGCGACGGAAACGGAAAGTTTCGTCCCGAAGATGATGTAAAATATGAAGAAGCAATTAAAATGATAGTTTGCGCTTTGGGATACGGAGATAATATTGAAGTAGATCCCAAAGATTGGTCAGCAGGCTATCTTGAAGCTGCAGACGAAAAAGGTGTTTCTGATGATTTAAAAGGCAGCAAAGGCAAAGCTGCAACTCGCGGCGATGTTGCTGTTATGACTTATAACGGTTTAGCCTCTGATTCGGCATATTCAAAAATCCCGGCAGCACCTGTTGCTTCTGTCGCTGCAGGAGAGTATACCGGGACAAAGAAGGTGTCTTTATCTACAAAAACAAAAGATGCTGAGATTTACTACACAACAGACGGAACAACTCCTACGGTAAAGAGCACTAAATATACAAAGGAAATTTCTATAACAAAGACAAGCACACTTAAAGCAATTGCCGTTAAAAACGGTGTGGTTTCTAAGAGTGTTATGAGTGTTGATTATACGATCAAAAAGGTTTCTTCCGGCGGTGGTGGCGGCGGTTCGTCATCAAGCACTACAAAATATACGGTATCTTTTGATTTGAATTATGAGGGTGCAACGGGTGCGCCGGCAAGTCAGAAGATTTCAAAAGGTGGTTATATAATTCAACCTGCAGAACCGGTACGTGATTTATATATATTTGCAGGATGGTATGAAGAACCGTCATGCACAACCGAATATGACTTCAATGAGGCTGTCACATCCGATAAAATTCTTTATGCTGGATGGTATTCAACTTTATATGGAATACATTCCCTTTCACTTGATGAACTGAACAATGTACAGTTGAATGTTTCAACAGACAGCGTATGTGAGGCAAGAATTACCTTCTATAATGAGGATAAGACCACTGTTTTGGGTACGACAACAACAAATGTTGGCAGTGAGCTTGAAATGGCGGATATAACTATAGATATTTCAGGCATTACACTTCCACAATATTTCATTATGACAGCCGATTTATTTGATGAGGAAGACAGTCAGTTATGCAAAACATACACATGCATTGACTACACAAAAGAATATGAAGAGTTTATGTCTAAAACAGTAGACGATTTCATAGATAGAACGGTTGTTAATTTTGACGAGAGTGAGGAAATGAATTTCGCTGTTCTGAATGATGAGGTAGATGAGATTCATATTAGCGAAAATACAAATAATCTTAATGAAGAAAGTTCAAAATTAACAGAAAACTACTACGTCATTGATAATATTGACGAAAGTTTGCGTGATATACATGTAGGTGATGAATTATATCTTGATTATGATAATGGTTGTTTGATTACAGTTGGTTCGTATAATATAGATGATAACACAATCACAATTCAGGGCTCGACTGATTACGATTTAAAAGATTATTTTGATTATATCAAAGTAGATATGATTTTAGATCCAAATACATATGAGGAGGAAGTTCTCCCGGGATATACCGAAGATGAAGAGCAGATTGACTTAATGGCTGAAATTGTTGATGTTGATGCAAATATTAGCAGTCTAAAAGTAGCTATTCCCATTGAACTTTCTATTGAAAACCAAGCTAAAACACGCAAAGGTAAATTTGCCGGTTCGGTTTCGGCTGAAATTAAACCACACCTTGTAATAAAGTGGGATGCTCATCTGTTTTCAGAAGACTATTTTGAATTTTCAGTTTCATTAGAAGTTAAGACCGGAATCGATGTATCTCTTGAATACTCGAGAACCAACGGTCAGACAGAAACGGAAATTGGATATGATGAGATGTTGAAAAAGGTCGCTGAAATTCCTATGGGAAAGGTTCTCATTCCTTTTGGAGTAACAGGACTTGGTGCAAGCGTTGAGCTAACCGTTCCGATTTCGGTGGAATTTAAGTGCAGTGCTAACTTTAGCACCACAACAACCACAAAAGTAGGATTCTCCTATGACACTAGAAATGGAGTGGATACATTTAAGGAGAAATCAAATTCCAAATCATTTACTATTGAGGGAGAACTTGAAATAAAAGTCGGACCAAAGCTGGAGGAAAGTGTTGAGTTCCTCGGAGGTGTTGTAAAAGCATCTCTCGAACAAAGCGGCGGTATGTATTTAGATGCCAAGGCTGAACTTAATATCGAAAATACTGATCATCTCTGCAGGTTCTGCGTATCAGGAGAATTTGGAGGTTTCTTAACAGTAAGCGCAAAGCTATCATATCATGTGACAGATCACATAAGCGGTACACCTGTTGATTATACGTTATATGATGCTAAATGGAAAATAATTGACTGTTATTTCTCTTCTGATATTGGTTTTGGTTTCGGAGAATGTCCGAATACAGCTGTAGAGTGGAATGGGCATTGTAATTTAAGCGGTAAAGTTACGATTGCTGATGCCGATATGGATAATTCAAATAATCAGCCGCTAGCAAATGCTACTGTATCAATTGACAACAATGCAACAAATCAGAAAGCGACAACGTTGACCTCATCTGTTGGTGAATATAGAATTGATAACATTCCCGCCGGTGAATATACAATTACAATCAGTAAAAATGGTTATATTTCTGTAACCCAGCAATTAACGGTTGTTGAAGAACAGGAGAATTATTACAATGCAGTAATTGAGGCTATTTCTGAACATGATGATGGAAACGGAGTTGCATCAGGTAAAATATATGATGCTGTCACAGGAGCCGGAGTTGCAAATCTTACACTAAAGATTCGCAAGGGAATTAATACTTTAACAGGCGATGTGTTGTGCGAGCGCACTACAAGTGAAAATGGTACATATGTAACCACTGAATTAGCGGCAGGTAATTATACTGTTCAGATACTTGATGAGCGAACACTTAACAATGAGGATGAAAGATATTATCAATCTTCATTTACCATCAAGATTTTAGGCAATACCACCATTTCAAACCAAGATGGGGCAGTAACAAATGGTTTGACAGCCGATCAGATAAGAATTGTACTACGTTGGGGTGCTACTCCGAGCGATCTTGATTCACATCTTGTTGGTCCGGGTACAAGCGGAAGATTCCATACATTCTATAGGAATAAAACTTACTATAGCGGTGGAGTGAGATATGCAGACCTTGATTTGGATGATACATCAAGTTATGGACCGGAGACTACAACAATATATAAACCGATTTCCGGGGAATATACTTTCTATGTGCATGATTTTTCGAATATAAATGAATCATCCAGCAATGCGTTAGCTAATTCGGGAGCATATGTGGAGGTATATCTTAGTAACGCACAGACAGCTGCAATGACATTTTATGTACCTAATACTGACGGAACTTTATGGACTGTTTTCAGGTATGACTCAGATACTGGCAGAATAGTACCAGTAAACACAATGAGCTATAAGAAAGATCCATATAGTGTAGGTCTTTCAGAGGTTGGAAATAGGGATATTTTCAATATGAGTAATAGTGATTACGAAATGCTTTTTAAGGATATTGAAAATTCTCCGAAAGAATAATTCTGTTAAGCAAAGTGAATTAGCATTTATAGGCAAACTTATATATAGGGGCTGTATCCAATGATATGGCCTCTTTTTGTTAATAATTATAATCTACCTATCTGATATATACATATGTACTTCATACATATATATTAATTTTATGTATTGTGCAATATCAACACAAAATTGATAAATTTTTATTAATGTTGATTATTTTATCAAAAAGTAAATAAATTTTTCAATATTACTTGAAAAATTATTGATTTTGGTATAAAATATAATTATCTAAATACGCCGTTCTATCGGTAATGTAAAGGAGATTACGAACATGTTAAACAAGTTAAACGTAGAAAGTGTTGACGTAAAGGGCAAAAGAGTCCTTGTAAGATGTGACTTTAATGTTCCGCTCAACGATAAGCAGGAAATCACGGATGAAACAAGAATCGTCGCGGCGCTCCCGACAATTCAGTATTTGGTAAATAACGGAGCAAAGGTTATTCTCTGCTCACACATGGGCAAGCCGAAGGGCAATCCTGTTCCGGAGCTTTCACTTGCACCCGTTGCAAAGAGACTTTCGGAAAAGCTCGGTAAAGAGGTTGTGTTTGCAGCTGACGATAATGTTGTAGGCGATAATGCAAAGGCTGCCGTTGCGGCAATGAACGAGGGCGATGTTGTTCTTCTCCAGAATACACGCTACAGAGCTGAGGAAACAAAGAATGTTGAAGCCTTCTCAAAGGAGCTTGCTTCACTTGCCGATCTTTTCGTAAACGATGCCTTCGGTACTGCGCACAGAGCACACTGCTCAAACGTGGGCGTTACAGAGTATATCAAGCCGGCAGTTGCAGGTTACCTCATTGAGAAAGAAATCAAGTTCCTCGGCAATGCCGTTAATTCACCGGTAAGACCGCTTGTTGCAATCCTGGGTGGTTCAAAGGTATCATCAAAGATTTCGGTTATTGAGAACCTCCTCAAGAAGGTGGACAAGCTTATAATCGGCGGCGGTATGGCTTACACATTCTTCGCTGCACAGGGCAAGACAACAGGCACATCACTTCTTGAACCGGATTATATCGAGTATGCAAAGAAGATGCTTGATGAGGCAGGAGACAAGCTCGTTCTTCCGGTTGATACGGTAATCGCAGAGAAGTTTGACAATGACGCTCCGTCAAAGGTTGTAGAGGGTAATATTCCCGACGGTTGGATGGGTCTTGATATCGGACCGAAGTCAATTGAGAATTTCAAGGCTGTACTTGCAGATGCAAAGACTGTTGTATGGAACGGTCCCATGGGCGTATTCGAAATGTCCAACTTCGCTAAGGGTACAAATGAGATTGCCGCACTTCTTGCAGAGCTTGACGCTACAACGGTAATCGGCGGCGGCGACAGTGTTGCAGCCGTAAACAAGGCAGGTCTCGGCGATAAGATGAGCCACATTTCAACAGGCGGCGGTGCCTCAATGGAATTCCTTGAGGGCAAGGATCTTCCGGGAATAGTTGCTCTTACAGATGCTGAATAATACAAATAAAATTTAGAGAAAGGTACTTGATGACAATGGGAAAGTATGTAATTGCGGGTAACTGGAAGATGAATAAGCTTCCTTCGGAAACCTATGATTTTGTAAAAGAGGTTGTTGAGGCGACAAAGGGCGCTGAATGCGAGGTTGTTTGCTGTACACCGTATGTATGTCTTGCTCCGGCTGTTGAGGCTGCAAAGGGCACTCATGTAAAGATAGGCGCGGAGAATCTCCATTATGAGGAAAAGGGAGCATTCACAGGTGAGGTTTCGGCTGAAATGCTTGCTGATCTCGGAGTAGAATATGTAATCATGGGACACAGCGAGAGACGTGAATACAACAACGAAACAGATGAAACCGTAAACTTAAAGGCTAAGAAGGCGCTTGCTACAGGTCTTATTCCTATCGTATGCTGCGGTGAGTCGCTTGAGCAGCGCGAGGCGGGTATTACCATGGATTGGATTTCAATCCAGATCAAGAAGGCATTTGCGGGTATCAGTGCCGAAGATGCAAAGAAGGTTGTTGTTGCTTATGAGCCTATTTGGGCGATCGGTACGGGCAAAACAGCTACTGACGATCAGGCAGAAGAGGTTTGCGGCGGCATAAGAGCGCTTCTTGCTTCACTGTATGATGAGGATACGGCAAAAGCTATCACAATCCAGTATGGCGGCAGCATGAACGCGAAAAACTGTGCGGGACTTCTTGCAAAGCCGAACATTGACGGCGGACTTATCGGCGGCGCTTCACTCAAGGCAGCTGATTTCGCTGTTATAACATCAGCTGCTAAATAATTAAAGGTTGATATTATATATGCCCATAAGAATCCACGGATTTTTATGGGTATATTAGGATAAAAAGAAAAAGGAGAGAACACAATGGCAAAATCACCGATAGCCTTAATCATAATGGATGGTTACGGCATTAATTCAAACACAGATGGCAACGCTATTTCGGCGGCAAACAAGCCGAATCTTGATTCATATATGAAAAATTATCCCAACACACAGCTGCAGGCAAGCGGTCTTTCGGTAGGTCTTCCCGACGGTCAGATGGGCAACAGTGAGGTCGGTCATACGAATATCGGCGCTGGACGTGTTGTATACCAGATGCTTGTTAAGATTACAAAGGATATTGAGGACGGCGTATTTGCAGAAAACAAGGCGTTAAAGGATGCTATGCAGTCAGCAAAGGACAATGATAAGGCGCTTCACCTCATAGGTCTTCTTTCAGACGGCGGTGTGCACAGCCATATAAAGCATCTTATCGGACTTCTTGAGATGGCGGACAAGATGGGGCTTAAAAGGGTATATGTTCATACCTTCCATGACGGTCGTGACGTGCCTCCCACATCGGGCGTTGAATATATGCAGCAGCTTGTGGACGAGATGAAAAGAATAGGAACCGGCTCTGTTGCCACCATCAGCGGCAGATACTACGCTATGGATCGTGACAATGCGTGGGACAGAGTTGAGAAGGCGTATAACGCAATGGTTCTCGGCGAGGGTATACAGGAAGCAGGTCCTGTACAGGCAATTAAGAATTCGTATGAAAACGGCGTAACTGACGAGTTTATTGTTCCTACGGTTATAAATAGGGATGGAATGATTTCGGCGGGTGACAGCGTTATTATGTTCAACTTCCGCCCCGACCGTGCAAGACAGATTACAAGAACCTTTGTTGATCCTGACTTTGACGGTTTTGAAAGAAAGAAGGGATATTTCAAGGTTAATTATGTATGTATGGCTCAGTATGACGCTGAAATGCCTAACGTAACGGTTGCATACCCGCCCGAGCAGCTCCATATGACATTCGGAGAGTATATTTCAAAGCTTGGTATGACTCAGCTCAGAATCGCCGAAACACAGAAGTATGCGCATGTAACCTTCTTCTTTAACGGCGGCGAGGAACGTCAGTTTGAGGGTGAGGACAGAATCCTCATTAAATCCCCTGATGTTGCAACGTTTGACCTCAAGCCGGAAATGTCGGCTCCGGAGGTGTGTGATGCGGTATGTAAGGCGATTGATGAGGATAAGTATGATGTGATTATTCTTAACTATGCAAACTGCGACATGGTAGGACATACAGGCGTTATGGATGCAGCAATTAAAGCTGTAGAGGCGGTTGATACCTGCGTAGGCAGAATGGTGGAAAAGCTGCTTGAAAAGGGCGGAAAGGCTATTATAACGGCTGACCATGGCAATGCGGATTGTCTTGTTGATCCCCGTACAAAGGAACCGTTTACCGCTCACACAACAAATCCTGTCCCTATGATTGTTATCGGAGAGGGTGATGTTAAGCTTAAGGAGGGCAAGCTTTGCGATCTCTGCCCCACAATGCTTGACATGATGGGTATTGAAAAGCCCGCCGAGATGACGGGAGAAAGTCTTATTATAAAATAAGAGGAAAACAAATGAAAAAAGTATTAACGGCATTTCTTGCTTTAACAATATTGCTGACAGCAGCATCGTGCGGCAGGAAAATACAAACTGCCGAGGATTACGCAGACAAGCTTGTAAGCGGTGAGGTGGAGCCTGATGCGGACATCTATATATAATACTTCAGAAAATTTCAAATGAAGGGGTATACGAGATATTCAAGGTCATCGAATGAATAATGAATAGAGGTGCGGAAGAGCTCGTCTCTGTCGCATCTCGCTCCTTTAAATGTATGAACTTTTTATAGTTATCCGATGATATTACGTAGATGTTTTATTCAAATATGCACAAAAGAATAAAAATATAAAAAAAGTATTGACAATTTAAAAATAATGTGGTATCATATTTAAGCTGTCGTTGAGAGAGTCAAAGAAAAAATAAAATTTAAAAAATTTTAAAAAAGGCTTGACAAACAACAGGAGATATGATAGAATATATTAGCTGTTGATAAGACAGAAGATTGAACATTGAAAAATGAACAGTGTGAGTTCTTGAAAGTGTAGAAATACACTGCAATTACTAATGAGTTTTTTACAAACAAAAAATTCGGAATAAGAATTCTTAGCAGGACAAGATAAGAAGTCAGCGAAGAATGAGTTAA
>JAQXTR010000073.1 GCA_029219585.1 Clostridiales bacterium | reverse complement strand
TATTTGTTTTACTCCCTTGAAATGACGCGTTTCTCGTATTCCTATAAGAGATGCCGCACTGATTATATAACAATTTTCATATCCGGGCGCATATTTGCGGAGAAAATCCACAATCGGCTTCATCTGACTGCGGCATATAAGTTCTGCCTTTGTAAGGTCCTCTGCTTTCGTTCCGTCAATTCCGGTTATGTTTGTCATATTGCAGGTTACGATTGACGGTATAGTTGATTTGTACAGCAGAACGTGTCCGGCAGGCTTGGGAAGAATTTGGCTTGCAAGCTTCTGAAGCTCGCCATTATGAGTTTCAACAGTTGTTTCAAAACTGCCCGGAAGAACCGCTCTTTCCATATCAACTCCGCCGACCTTGAACATCAGAGTTGCCGGCTGCATTACTCCGTCTCCCTCTCTGCCCTTGAAATACTCCGCACCGCTGTAATATGCGGCATCACCATCGCCTGAACAGTCAATAACGGTTTTTGAATAATATGCACTTCTGCCTGTTTTGTTCTGCACTATTACGCCCTTCACAGTGTTGTCCTCCGTTATCATATCACAGACCAGACTGTACAGTAGAATTTCTACATTCGCCTCCTCAAGCATTTCATAATATACATTTTTTAAAAGCTCAGGGTCAATCTCAATCTGTCTGACACCCGTATTAAACGGATTTTTATCAGCCGCCCGCTGCAGTATTTCCTCATACAGCCTACTGTTTACACGGCCCGTCCAGTGGCTCATAAGACCACTTGTGGATATTCCGCCCACCGCACCGCTGTATTCTATAAGCAGTACCTTAATGCCGTTTCTGCCCGCCGTAACCGCGGCACCTATTCCGGACGGTCCGGAACCGACCACTATTGCGTCATAACTCCCGAGAACCGGTATATTCTTTTCTTTTTCCGTAAAAAACATATTGCACACTCCTTATTTTTGTGATATACTTGGTATAAAAGCATTATATCATAAAATAATGCTTATGTCTTGCGTAAATATATATGATTTATTGTGATATCGTGCAATTAGGAGGATTAATATGTCTGTTTCGGATGATATTGAAAGATACATAAATTTTCTCCGGGGACAATGCCGCCTGTCGGTATCGGTACACCCCCAAAAATACATACCGGGCCTAAGCGAGAGACTGATGAAGTTTAATCTGCACTGTAATGACTATTGCCTATATCTTAAAGCAAACAACTGCCTTTGGGCGGACTGTATAGGCAGACAGCACAAGATTATCAAAGCCTGCCGGAACGGTTCGTTTTTCGGAATGTGCCATGCAGGCGTTTACGAATTTGTATACCCATTCACAAGCTGCGGCGAAATTGTGGGGTTTGTAAGCGTAAGCGGATACAAAATCGATAATGCAAAATCGGAGTCTGCACTAAGCAGAATTTGCGGAAAATACGGCCTTAATCCCGCCGATTTGCAAAAGGCTTATCAATGCGGACTGACGGATGCAATTCCCGATAAGGGATTTACGGATACGCTTATAATGCCGCTGTGCCGTATGCTTGAACTTGCCTGCGTCAGCTGCACGGAAGAGATAGATTCGTTGTATACAAGAATTCTTCATTACATACACCTGCACCACACCGAAAAAATCACAGTCAGAGATTTGAGTGAAAAGTTTTATTGCAGTGTGTCCTCAATAAGCCATATGTTTAAAAGCACGTGCGGATGCAGTATAAGTGATTACATTACAAAGCTGCGTATGGAGACGGCAAAGGCTATGCTTGCAAACTCTGATATGAGCATACTTTCGGTTGCACTCAATGTTGGGTATACAGACTGCAGCTATTTTTCAAATGTTTTTAAAAAGAACTGCGGCATTTCTCCCTCCGAACACAGAAAACAACACAAAGGATAAGAGTGTGTTCTCAACGGCATATATGGGACACTTTCTCCTGGGACTTTTGTCCCAAAATATATTCCTGCTGATGAAGTAATACAAACACCAAAACTACTGCGCTAATTCTTTTCATAGTAAACGCAGGTATAGTTGCATTTAGTCTAAAAAATGTTCGTTTCAGGCTTGTTTGTCATGCAATAAATTGTTATATTCTGTATATTACATCACAATTTCATAATATTTTTAACATTTAATGCCCCGATTTCCTATACTAAATGCAGTCTTTTCCTACACTAAATGCAGCCTATTGCTACTGTTGCATTTACTTTGCAAATTTACTTTTTTTTAAAAAAGGCGGTCAGTATAAATACCGACCGCTTCAAAAAAAACAATGTTCCAACCGTTTTATCACCATACCGAAATATCGTTTCCGGTCTTATAGAAGGTATACGTCTTTCTCGAGCCGTTAAGCGATATTGTCAGCTTATGCTCTCCGTCGGAGAGATTGCCCGCGTACACCGCACATTTATACGGAGCGGTATTTGTACAGTGGTACCACTTTCCGTCAATATAATAGCTTACCTCGTTTGTAAGTCTGCCCGGAACATATGCCTGCAAGTATGCGTTAAAATATCCGTTCTCCAATTTTATGCCGCACCCCGTATTCCAGCGCTTGTATACAAACCTCGGTCTGCCGCCGTATGTATCTATATACGCACCGCTCGATACCGCATCATCGATAATACGCGCCAAATGCGGCTTGCCGCTAAGACTGAAGGTTTCGTTTTCTGTTGCTCTCAGCGTTGTATTAAAATAATTAATCAGCTTAATCTTCGGATATTTCATAATGAGATCATAGTACATATTTCTTATTCTCGG
>JAQXTR010000072.1 GCA_029219585.1 Clostridiales bacterium | reverse complement strand
CCTTATCATAGTTGCCTACGCTCTGATAATATGTCACAAGCAGCTCCGTTTCCGCTGTCTCCGCATCACCCCACGCTTCGGTATTAATAAGATTATTAAACAAATCATCCGGCTTTGTGGATTCAAATGTTTCTTTCGCCTTATAATATGTATCACGCTGCGAGTGAGGAGCATATTTAAACCGCTCTTCATTGTTAGCCAACGCCGCTTTCATCTCAGGTGTAAGCCAGCTCTTCTGCCCGGTATTGGTGTAGAGCAGACTCAGAACCTTTCTGACGTTATCGCTCTTTTCGGCTGCGGCATTGTATGCTTTCCCGGAAGCCTGATAATTGTCAGTGTCACCTTTAACGGCAGCTTTTACGGCATTATCCATAGCTGCACTTTTTTGTATTGCAAGCGTCCGGTCGGCATTGTCGCACACAGACTGGAATAATTGTATTTCAAGCCGCTGCTTTTCGCTCGCAGTACGGTTTTTGCCACGTGTTACGTTCATCACCGTTTCATCAATGTTTTTTACAAGCTCATCATATGCCGATGTGGGATCATGCCACATCTCATCCGACTCAAGTATTCCGTCAAGCGTTTTTCTTACTACCTGTGCGGAGCGTCTGACCTCGCCTTCGGTTATTCCGGTTATAAGCGTCCTGAAATCATTCTCAAGGTCTGCGCCGTATTTTTTTATGTCTGCGGCTTTTCTTTCTGCAGGGGTTTCTTTCCCGGCTTCCTGAGCGTCTTTGTATTCCTCTATTATTCTGTCCGCTGCCGTAATTGCCCTCAATGCGCTGCTTTGCCCGGCATTCACTACATTCGCGGACCTTGACATATGCGTCATATATCTGCTTTGCCGGGCTATCTCCGCTTTCGGGGAAGTATTCCGGGAACTGCTTCTTAAGCTCCATTATTTCAACGTCTGCGCCTTTTCTTGTACCGGCTCTGCCTTTTGTCACCGATTTTGTTACGGTCCTTAAGGTCTTCAGCTCCTCCGGTCTAAGATCGCTTACATCAGCCGATAAATCCATTGATGACGCGCGCACAGCCTTCATGAACTCCACATCACGGTCTGAATACTGCACCGAATTTTTGTACAGGTCTTTAAACGTGTCGCTCAGCTCGTCAAATGCCGCTTTTTCGTTTCCGTCCTTTAATAAACTCAGAGCGTTTCTTACACTTTCCTCAGCCGCTTCATTGCGCCTGTTCTTCTGTATTCCGGTTTCATCGAATAAGTCCTTCACAAGCTTGTTTACACTGATTCCGTATTCCTTTATGTCCTCACGGTTTTGGGCACGTCTTATGTCTGATTCGGTTGGAGGGTTTTTCTTCAGCGAAAATCGTATATCAGGGTTGCTGCCGTCAAATGTGCCTATGTTATCGGTGGCGGATTTGATTTGTCCGGAAGGGAAGGTCACGGCAACGTCAACTATCCCGTTCGCATCATGTAATATAATACCATCATATCCGTGAGATTTCAAAATCTCAGATATTTCAGAGCGGTTATTGACGGGTGTATTTAGTCTTGATGCAACCTCTTCGGTAAAAGAGGCGTTGTTGTTAGAGGTTATAAACGGCTTCTTTATATCAAGGTATGCTGATATTACACGCCCGTTTCCCTTATTGTATCTTTTAGCTTCGGCTGCGTTGGCAGTGAAATAATTACCGGGTCCCAGTTTATTTAACATTACTTTCTTCTTTGATTGACTTCTGTCAAATATGTTGAACATTTCATTTGTCCCGTGATACATAACCTTAGGTGTGCCGTCATCGTTTACAACCTTGCTTGCGGTATTCGGCGACTTTTCCCACTCGCCGAACCAGCGCTTGAACTGCTGCGCGTATGTAATATTTTTTAATTGGGGTTTGACATTTGATCCCGGATCTGTTATACTATGTATATAGCCGTTGTTGCGAAACAGGACTCCGGGCAATTGGAGCCCGGCCTTCTGGAGTAAGGCAGCGGCTTTTTTTGTATCTATATAATACACACCTATGCCGCCGTTCAAATGCTCCGTTATTGCGTCGTTGAGTTGTTTTGTTACCGCATTGCCTTTACCAAAAATACTTGTAATTGCATTGCTGTCAATAATTATGTTGTTTTGTCTGCCGTATCCGTCAATTTCAACCGGGGCTACAACTGTTTTTCCGTTATGCTGAAAGTCCAGCAAAACAACAACGCTTGTATCCGGATGCGTCTTTGATGATATAACGGCAATCGGATTTTTAATTTTATCCGGCAGCTGTTTTAACACGCTTTCAACGAGTGAGTGGTCGGCATCTCTTGTATTATTTACAGCGTAATCTATATGAGTTTGATTTATCGTGACAGGGAGCGCATTAAAGCCTATTTTTTTCAATACCTCCGGTGTTTCCCCTACAAGCAATGTGTCGTATTTCGGTATTTTTCCCTGTTTCCAATCGTCTATCTGCTCCTCAAATGATTTTGTGTAATCATAAATATTGCTGTTTTTATCGTCTGCTCCTCCGCGCTTTAGTGAAAATTTCTCCTTGACATCCGTGTCCGTGCGTGATATACTGTTATCAGGTACAGCACTGTTCCGCGTCATGGGTGTCGCATCGCGCCCCGTTTGGGAATGGTGCTGTATTTTTGTTTGAGTTAAATTAACAATGTCATAAAATTGTCTTGTTCCATCTTTCTTTCTTGCCAAAAGTTAATATCATATTCGATATAACAGTATCTGCATCAGGATGTGGGAAAATAACATCAAACAACACCCACACGGCAGTTTTCATCACAAGTTTACCCAAAACACCAGAGCCTGTGCCAATATCAGGGGCGTCCCAACCATAACTTAATATCTTTGATGAAATTTCGCCTAACATTTTATTTTCAATAAAAGTCTTAAGTGTATATGCTTCTATGCCAGATGTCTTATCATTACGCAATCGAGTTAAACCTTTGTATAATACTGTATCACTAATGCGCTTCCTATGTTTCGTATAATGATTTCTAATCCATCGGATGAACCAGTTTTTATAGCCGAAATGAGCAGGTCGCAGGTTCGAGTCCTGTTACAAGCTCCATGCAAAAACGGCTTAGGTATGCGGATTCTAAGCCGTTTTTGTTTGCTCTCAGTGCTCGTAACAATTGACATTAAAAGTCATGGGACATTTTTTAACAATCGGCGGACAAATTTTGTGCATTATTCTTAACCCGCGTTCATATGTATATACAAATACACGTTACGGAGGTTCTGCTATGAACATTAAAGGAATTATAAGGGGTTTTTTCTTTGCATTGATAATCAGTGCCGCACTTCTCGTTGCCGGAGCGGCTCTTACATATTTTAATCTTATAGACGAGCGCACCGCAAGCATAATTGCTTTTGCAGGAGCGGCAGCGGGGGTATTTATCGGCGCCTTAGGTGCGGCAAAGACTGCTGAAAACAAAATACTGCTTAATGCTATGCTTGTAAGCCTTCTTTTCTGTATTTTAATATTATTCGTAACGCTTGGCATAAACGGCGGCTTCACACTCCGTACCCGTAGTATCACTATGCTCAGCTCAATTATGGCATCCGGATTTCTGGGGGCAATGTTTGGAAAATAAGACCACAAAAGCGCACCCCATCATGGATGCGCTTTAACCTTCAGAGACCGGCTGTTATTCCTCATCAAATAACGCCTTCGCAAAGCTTTCCGCGTCAAACACCTGTAAATCGTCAACACCCTCTCCGACGCCTATGAACTTAACCGGTATTCTCTGTTCCTTTGCGATTGATATTACTATACCGCCCTTGGCTGTTCCGTCAAGCTTTGTCAAAACTATTCCGGTTATATCCGAAACCTCGCTGAACAGCTTTGCCTGGCTCACTGCGTTCTGCCCGGTCGTTGCATCAAGAACAAGCAGATTTTCCCGTGACGCTTCCGGCAGCTCGCGAGAGATTACACGGTTGATCTTCTCAAGCTCTGCCATAAGATTTTTCTTATTGTGCAGTCTGCCTGCAGTATCACATATGAGAACATCAGCACCCCTTGCCTTTGCCGCATTACATGCGTCAAATACAACAGCTGCCGGGTCGCTTCCCTCCTGATGCTTTATTATATCGACTCCCGCGCGGTCAGCCCATATATCAAGCTGATCTATAGCGGCTGCACGGAAGGTATCGGCTGCGGCAAGCAGAACATTCTTCCCCTGTGACTTATAATATGTTGCCATTTTTCCGATGCTTGTTGTTTTGCCGACTCCGTTTACACCAATCACAAGAACAACCGACGGAGAGGTTTCAAGCTTCATCTCCGAATCAATCTCACATAGCGCGTCCGCAATAACCGACTTAAGCTCTCTTTTTACCTCATTTCCGTCCGTTATATGATTTTTCCTCACACGGCTTCGCAGCTCATCAATAAGCTCCACCGAGGTTTCCATTCCCAGGTCTGCCATTATAAGAGCCTCTTCAAGATTTTCAAACAGTTCCTCATCAACCTTTACAAATACGCTGAATACATTATTTACACGCTCTGAAATAGCATCACCGGTCTTTTTCAGACCCGCCTTTAATTTATCAAAAAGTCCCATAACAATTACCTCATTCTATAAGATCATCAGATACATCATCAATATGCAGTGAAAGCAGTTTTGAAACGCCCGATTCCTGCATTGTTACACCGTACAGAACCGACGCCGCCTCCATGGTGCCTCGTCTGTGGGTAATTACGATGAACTGCGTCTGATCTATGTAATTTTTAAGATATGTAGCAAAACGCGATACATTTACATCATCAAGCGCCGCATCTATCTCGTCAAGTATACAGAACGGCGTAGGCTTTACCTTAAGTATCGCAAACAGCAGTGCAATCGCAATAAACGACTTTTCACCGCCCGAATACAGACTGATATTCTGCATACCCTTGCCCGGAAGCTGTACCTCGATTTCAATACCGCTTGTGAGGAGATTGTCAGGGTCGGACAGATACAGCTTTCCGCGGCCGCCGCCGAACAACTCCGTAAACACCTCACTGAATGCCTTGCCTATCTCGTTAAACTGGTCTCCGAAGTGCTCCTTCATAAGCTCCTCCATAGAGTCGATTATCTTTGTCAGATTATCCTTTGATTTTTCAAGATCGGCCTTCTGGGTTGTCATAAACTCATGACGTTCCTTAACGCTCCTGTATTCCTCAATAGCGTCCATGTTTACGCTGCCAAGCGCTTTGATCTTACGCTTGAGATCCGCAAGCTTCTCTGACGCATCCTTGATATTCTCAATCTCTGTTCTCAGCTCCAATGCGTCATTATAGCCAAGCTCATAATCATCCCACAGCCGGTTTAACGTGTTTTCACGCTCCGTCTGCAGCTTGACTCGCCTGTTGTCCACTCTCGTAAGCTCCCTTTCAAGCTCTACTATCCTGTCAAGAATATCCTTGCTGTCACCCTGAAAGCGTTCTATTCTGTCGGATATATCAGCCTTTCTCTCATCTATTGTCCGAAGCTTTTCCTTGATCTCCTCTGACAGCTTCTTTGCATCCTCCAGATACCGATTCTGCTGCTCTATGCGCTCCGCCGCATCCTCATTTGCCTTTCTGTGCTCGGAAATACTTGATTTGCGCGCAGCAATTTCATCCTTTGAACGGTTTATTTCGGCATATGCAGCATTGATTGTTTCACGTCTTACCGCTATATCCTTATTGAGTTCCGCAAGCTGCTCTGTGATTTCAGAGGTTTCTTCTGCGGCGCTGTTCTTCTTTTCAAGAAGCTCATTACGCTTTTCAATAAGCTCTGTTATATCACTCTCAACATGACTGTTTCGTGTTTTCATTGAGGATACATGAGCAATAAGCTTTGCAACCTCATCTGCGGTATCCTTCAGCTGTCCCTCAATCTGTTCCAACTCTGCGTCATATGATGCACCGTCTGTGCAGTCAAGAGAATCCTGCAGCATTTTCAACGTATTTTCAAGCTTTAAGATCTCGTCCTCATATTCACGCACAAGAGGCACAAAGGACTCAAGCTGTCCGTCTATTAAGGACATATCATTTTTTAAGCTGTCCCGCTCCTCCTGAAGCTTCTTAACGTCACGCAGCACCGCTGAAATTTCAGCCGTAAGTGTTTTTATCTCCGTTGCTCGTGACAAAAAGCCGCTCTGCTTGTTCACCGATCCTCCGGACATTGAGCCGCCGGCATTAAGCACATCACCCTCAAGCGTTACCGTTTTGAATCTATACCCGAATTTACGGCTCATGGCAATAGCATTGTCGATATTATCCACAACTACTACCCTGCCCAGAAGTGACGCAAATATACCGTCATACTTTTTCTCGTAATGTATAAGCTCAGACGCAATGCCTATAAAGCCCTGCACACGGCTTATCTCTCTGACATTGTCAAGCGTTCTGCCCTTAACAGAAGTTACAGGAAGAAAGGTTGCGCGTCCGCCGCCGGTTCTTCTGAGATATGCAATAGCCTGCTTTGCATCCTCCTCACTCTCTACAATTATGTTCTGCAGAGCACCTCCCAAGGCGGTTTCAATAGCTGTTACGTAACGCTTGTCAACATCTACAAGCCCGGAAATTGTACCGTAGATTGCAAGCCTTTTCAGCTCCTGGGCTGTAAGCACGGATTTTACACTTCTTGAATAGCCTGCATAATCGTTTTCCAGTCCTTCAAGCATTTTCTTTTTCGAGGACTTCGTGTTATACTCAACCTGCATTGATGCAAGTCTGTCATTAATTTCCTTAAGCTGCTTTTCTGTCCCTGTTTTTGTTTCTGAAAGCTCGTTTACCGTCCCTGACAGGCTGCTGAGCTTACCTTTTCTATCGTCCAGTTCCTTTTCCGTATCCGAAATCTGCTTCTTTGTATTCTCTATTCCCTCTTTGTAGCTCGATATTTCAGCATATACTGCCTCACGTCTTGCAAGATAACTGCTGCGCAGCTTTTCTACACCGTTTGCGCGCTCCTGCTCTGATGAAATATCGTTCTGACGGGCAAAATAGTCTGCTCTGAGCGCGGAAAGCTTTTCGTCAATGGCATTAATACTTACATCGTATTCCTCCGCCGCCGATCTTGAGCCTGACAAAACTGAGGTTATTTCATTAATCTCTCTTTGCTTCTCCTCAATCTCGCCTTCAGTTCTTTTTATAAGCGCGCTGCGCTCCTCATTATTATTATTGATGCTGTCTATTTCTTTTTCAAGACGCTCAATATTATTCCTGTTATTTTTTATATTGTTTTCAAATAGGCTGATTTCATTTTTTGCCTGTGAAATCCTTGCTTCGTTCTCTACATAGCCTGCGTTTACCTCAGTCTTTTCCGCATCGGATTTCCGGCTTTGTTCATGAAGAGTGGTTATAAGCCGTTCATTATCACTCTGCTTCGACTTTACTCCGTTAAGCTCCTCATCAACGGACTTATAGAGCCTTTCAGTCTCCTCACTGTCAGCCTTGTTCTTTTCAAGCCCTATAATACTGAGATTAATATCCAACTGCTTCATATCGCCGTAAAGACCGAGATATTTTCTTGCCTTTTCCGACTGTCTTTCAAGAGGTCCCAGCTGTCCTTCAAGCTCGTTTGAAATATCACTTATTCTAACAAGATTTTCATCAACCTTTGCAAGCTTGCGTATTGCTTCTTCCTTCTTGTACTTATACTTTGAAACACCGGCCGCCTCCTCAAACAGGCTTCGCCTTTCCTCGGCTTTTGTTGACAGAATCTGCGCCACGTTTCCCTGACCTATCATTGAATAGCCGTCACGCCCCAGACCCGTATCCATAAACAGCTCATGTACATCCTTTAACCGACAATTTGCCTTGTTTATCTGATAAACACTCTCGCCGCTCCTGAAAAGCCTTCTTGTAACCCTTACCTCGTCATAATCCACATTGAAATCATGATTTGTATTATCCAGCACAAGGCTTACCTCAGCATAATTTACACCCTTGCGCGTAGCGGTTCCTGTGAAGATGACATCCTGCATATTTGAGCCGCGCAGTGATTTCGCGCTTGTTTCCCCTATAACCCAGCGGATAGCATCGGATATATTGCTCTTGCCGCTGCCGTTAGGACCTACAACACCTGTTGTTCCGTCATGGAAATCAAGCACCGTTTTGTCCGCAAAGGATTTAAAACCTTGCAGCTCCAGTCTTTTTAACAGCAAATGCATCTCACCTCTCTTTTTTTCAAAGTTTTATCACCTTTTATTTTCACGTTAATATTAAATTCCTTTTTTATTCTTATTATATTTGAGCGTTTATGTCCGCTCATTTTCGATATTTCCCCGGGATTCACATACAGAACACAGTCGTTGTGTATTCCCTGCAGCTGCCGGGCGGCAATATCATAATATATTGAGCCTTCAACTAGCTCCCTGAACGCGCTGTGAAACGGTCCTGCCGCAACGGACGCACCTTCGTTTATTTCCTCTGTCGGCTGCAAGCCCACACGGATTACATTTATATCCGCCTCCTCAAACATCAGAAGCAGGCTTTTTGCAAGCTCCACCGCCTCCTCAAGAGTCTGCGGTAAGTATTTACCCGCGCGGTAGAGCTTTTCAAGATATGTGTCCTTAATTGTAAGTGTCGGATATATACGCACACAGTCGGGATGAAGCGCTATAAGCTGCTTTGCGGTTCGGATTGAATACTGTGTTGTATCGCCCGGAAGCCCTGTCATCATCTGAAGCCCCAGCTGAAAATCATATTCCCTTATAAGCTTTACCGCATCCCTTACCTGCCCGGCGGTATGTCCCCGATTTGCAGCCTTTAGCACACTGTCCTCCATAGACTGAACACCAAGCTCTATTGTACTCACATGATACCTTTTTAAATTATCCAGTATCTCCCGTGTTATATAGTCCGGTCTGGTTGAAAGCCTTATCCCGTCGATTTGCCCGGCCTCTATATACGGCTGTACCCGCTCCATAAGCGCGCTCTGCTCATCTATCGGAATGCCGGTAAAGCTGCCCCCGAAAAAGGCGGCTTCGACGGCACGGTTCTCCTTGGGAAGTGTTTTGAGATATTGCTCTATAGTCTGTGTGACATCATCCGGAGTTACGTCCTTTACCTCTGTGTGTCCGGTTATTCTGTTCTGATTGCAGAACACACAGTCAAAGGGACACCCCTTATGCGGCACAAAAATCGGTATATTATACTTACGCATTTTGTATATCCATAATCGCTGCCCTTGCCGCTGCCTGCTCGGCTTCCTTCTTACTGTGTCCCGATGCGGTCTTTTTCGGTCTGCCGTTTATAAGCACCTCAACGGTAAAGAGGCGGTTATGCTCCTTCCCCTCTTCCTTAACGGTTCTGTAGGTTACGGCGCTGTGTCCGTCCCTCTGAACTATTTCCTGCAGGGTGGTCTTATAGTCGCGGTACAGCTTTCCGTCAAGCACCAATCCGATCCTCTCCTCCATAAGCGGAAGAAGCCACTGTTTTGCAGTTTCAAAGCCGCTGTCAAGATATATCGCTGCCAGAACCGCTTCGAATGCATCTGATATGATTGACGGACGCTTTCTTCCTCCCGTCATTTCCTCGCCTCTGCCCAGGAAAACCAATTCGCTTAAATGTATCTTCTTAGCGACCTCTGCAAGGCTTTCCTCACATACAAGAGTTGCGCGGTACTTTGAGAGATCGCCCTCACGTATATCCTTCATGCGGTTAAAAAGATTTTCGCTTATAATAATACCTAATACCGAATCACCCAAAAATTCAAGGCGTTCGTTATCGCGTGTATGGTTTTCATTGGCATAGGAGCTGTGTGTTAATGCCCGCCGCAGCAGAGCTGAGTTGTTAAATTTATATCCTATTTTCTTTTCTGCCTCTGTCATATTGCTTTACTCCTTTATATCCAAATAAAGGGGTTGACCTTCAACCCCTTCATCATTGCATATGCTTTAGTCTGTATACTTTTTGAATACAACTGTCGCATTATGGCCTCCGAAGCCGAGTGAGTTTGACATTGCATACTCAACCGCCTGACTGCGTCCCTCATTAGGAACAATATCAAGATCACATTCAGGATCCGGAGTCTCATAATTGATTGTAGCGGGAATATAGCTGTCCTCTATAGCCTTTGCACATACTATAGCCTCAATCGCTCCTGCCGCGCCGAGCATATGCCCGGTCATTGACTTAGTTGAGCTTACCGCCACCTTATATGCCGCATCACCCAGAGCCTTCTTTATCGCCTGAGTTTCAAACAGGTCATTATATTTTGTTGAAGTTCCGTGAGCATTGATATATGTTATATCCTCCGGCTTTGCACCTGCATCCTTTATTGCAAGCTCCATAGCCTTTGCTCCGCCTTCACCGCCGGGGATCGGGCTTGTGATGTGATATGCATCGTCTGTTGCGCCGTAGCCCACCATCTCGCAGATTATATGAGCACCTCTCGCCTTAGCGTGTTCAAGCTCTTCTAGGATAAGGAATGCCGCACCCTCTGCCAGCACAAAGCCGTCACGGTTCTTATCAAATGGCTTTGATGCATGCTTGGGATCGTCATTCTGTGTTGACATTGCCTTCATGTTGCAGAAGCCCGCAAACGCAGTCGGCGCAACCGTTGCCTCGCTGCCGCCCGCAATAATTACATCATTATCGCCGTACTGAATATGACGGAAGGCTGTTCCTATTGCATTTGAGGATGACGCACACGCCGTTACAACTGTTTCGTTTACACCCTTTGCATTGAACTTGATAGCTATCTGGCACGGAGCCATATTGCCAATCATCATCGGTATAAAGAACGGGCTTACTCTGCCCGGACCGCGGTCAAGGTAATTCTTGTGCTGCTCCTCAAAGGTGAGAATACCGCCTATACCCGAGCCTGTTATACAGCCTACTCTCCACGGATCCTCCTTTTCCATATCAAGACCCGAGTCTGCTACTGCCTCTGATGCGGCAATCAGCGCAAACTGGGTGAAACGATCCATCTTTCTTACTTCTCGCTTGTCAATAAACTCTGTTACATCAAGATCCTTGATCTCACCGGCTATCTGCGTCTTGAAATCCGTTGTATCAAAAGCTGTTACCTTATCAATACCGCAAACACCGTTCTTTATATTCTGCCAGAAAGTTTTAGCATCATTACCGATAGGCGTTACTGCGCCTACTCCGGTTACAACGACTCTTTTCATTAGTCTTCCTCCTGTTCATTATTTTTATTAATTATATATAAATACGGGGATTACCCATCATTACCGAATATTAATACGGGAGGACACGAATATACTCCTCAGTCCTCCCGCTTCAGGCTGCATCAATTATTCATGAGCCTTGATATACTCTACAGCGTCACCAACTGTCTGGATCTTCTCTGCATCCTCATCCGGGATTTCAATATCAAATTCTGTCTCCAATCCCATAATAAGCTCAACAAGATCCAATGAATCAGCACCGAGATCATCAACAAATGATGACTCAAGTGTTATGTCGCTTTCTTCTGCCTTTAACAAGTCAACAATGACTGATTTTACCTTCTCGAATTCATCCATTCTGCCTGCACCTCCTTTCGATTTGTATGCGGAAGGTATTCCTTCCGAATGTATATATATCTTTCCTGCAGGAAAATTATATATCTAATCCATTACATTATAAGTCCGCCGTCTACACAGATAACCTGACCTGTAATGTATGATGACATATCCGATGCAAGGAATGCAACGGTGTCTGCGATGTTCTCTACCGTACCGAAGCGTCCGAGAGGGATCGCATCATAATACTTCTGCTTTACATCGTCTGAGAGCTGATCCGTCATAGCTGACTGAATAAATCCCGGAGCTACGGCGTTGCAGCGTATTCCCTTAGCAGAGAACTCCTTTGCGGTTGTCTTTGTAAGAGCAATAAGTCCGCCCTTTGACGCCGAATAGTTTGCCTGACCGGCATTACCCATCACACCTACTACCGATGCCATATTAATGATTGAACCGCCCTTGTTCTTCATCATCGGACGCGCAACAGTTTTGATACAGTTAAATGCGCCTTTCAGATTGATGTTCATAACAAGATCCCAGTCCTCCTCCTTCATTCTGAGCATAAGACCGTCTCTTGTGATGCCGGCGTTATTAACAAATATATCAACGGAGCCGAATTCCTTTACCGCACCGTCTACAAGAGCCTTTACGTCATCAATCTTTGTTACATCGCCCTTTATACAGATACATCCGACGCCCATTGCCTTGATTTCCTCGCAGGCTTCATCAGCATATGTCGATGACGGAATATCATTTATTACTATGTTTGCGCCCAGTGAGGCAAGCTTTACCGCTACCGCCTTGCCTATACCTCTGCCCGAGCCGGTTATGATGGCTGTTTTTCCTTTAAGCATTATTCTGTTTCCTTTCCTTTATTCTGTTATACCAAGACCCGCAAGAGTCTTTTCAAGCGATGCCATGTCCTCCACGTTATAGCAGACTGCACCTCTGTCAATTTTCTTCATGAAGCCCGAAAGCGCCTTGCCGGGGCCTATCTCAATAAATGTGTCAACACCGTCGGCAAGCATTCTTCTGATTGAATCCTCCCAAAGCACCGAGTTTGAAACCTGGTCCTTTAAAAGCTGCTTTATTTCGCCCTTATCCTTAATATAGTCGCCGGTTACGTTAGTTATAACCGGAACATCCATGTCATAAACCTCGACATTTTCCATTTCCTTCGCAAGCTTTTCACCCGCACCCGTAAGGAGCGCGCAGTGGAACGGTGCGGAAACAGCAAGCTTAACGGCTCTCTTTGCGCCCATTTCCTTTGCAATCTCACAGCACTTTTCAACAGCTGCCGCCTCGCCCGAAACAACTATCTGACCGGGGCAGTTGAAGTTTGCACCCGTGCAGACACCGACCTGCGATGCCTTCTCTGCCGCCTCTCTTACCTCAGCCGCTGTAAGTCCCAGTATCGCCGCCATTGCGCCGACGCCTACAGGAACTTCTTCCTGCATATACTTTCCGCGCTTTCTAACAAGCTTTACCGCATCGGCAAATTTAAGCGAGCCTGCCGCGACATGAGCCGTGTACTCTCCCAGGCTCAGCCCGGCAACAACGTCCGGCTTAACACCCTTTTCCTGCAGCACTCTCAGAGCCGCAACGCTCATTGTAACAATTGTCGGCTGCGTATTCTCGGTGATCATAAGCGTCTCCTGATCACCGTTAAATATCATATCCTTTATATCAAAGCCTAATGCCTCGCTTGCCTCGTCAAATACCGCATTTGCGCACTCAAAATTCTCAGCAAGCTCTTTTCCCATGCCCGGAGCCTGGCTTCCCTGTCCGGCAAATATAAATGCTGTCTTTCCCATTCTCTGACCTTTCCTTTTTCATATTGACATATTGTTTTTAACTTTTTGCAGTATCTTGTCTATTTCATCAAAATAGCTCTTAACAATATCTGCACACGGCTCAATCCTGTCTACCATAGCGGCACTCTGTCCCGCCATGAGTGAGCCCATTTTGACATCACCCTCCGCGAACGCACGTCTTAAGCCGCCGACACCGAGAGCTTCGATTTCCTCAAACGGCGCATTTTCCTTCTCAAGCCTTTCATATTCCTTTGTAAGCTGATTTTTCAGCGCTCTGACCGGCGCTCCCGTGCTGCGTCCCGTTACAACCGCGTCACGATCCTTAGCCTTAAGCACTGCCTGCTTGTAATTGTCATGTGCGATACATTCATCAGAACAGATAAAACGTGTGCCTACCTGTATACCCTCAGCCCCCAGAGCGAACGCCGCAACCGCTGCTCTTGCGTCTGCTATACCTCCGGCGCATACGACAGGAATCGAAACCGCGTCAACAATCTGCGGTGTAAGGCACATTGTTGTAATCTCACCTATATGTCCGCCCGCTTCCGTACCCTCGGCAATAACAGCGTCAGCACCGAGCTTTTCCATCTTCTTTGCCATTGCCACGCTTGCAATAACCGGAAAAACCTTTATGCCTGCCGCCTTAAGACCATCCATATACTTTGCCGGATTTCCTGCACCCGTTGCTACAACAGCCGGCTTTTCCTCCATAAGCATATTCATTATATCATCCGCCGACGGATTCATAAGCATTACATTTACTCCGAACGGCTTATCTGTCAGCTCACGGCACTTATGTATCTGATCTCTTACAACATCAGCCGGCGCACCGCCCGCAGCAATTAGTCCGAGACCTCCGCCGTTTGACACAGCCGCGGCCAACTCAGCCGTTGCAACCCATGCCATACCGCCCTGGATCACAGGGTATTTTATTCCGAGTATTTCACATAATCTGTTCATTGTCTGTGTCTCTCCTTATATATGTTTTATTTAATATTCAAGCAGCGCCGCACCCCATGTAAGACCTCCGCCGAAGCCGACAAGAATTATCTTATCGCCGCGCTCTATAAGTCCCTGCTCCGCAGCCTCAGCGAGAGCTACCGGAATACATGAAGCTGATGTGTTTCCGAATTTTTCAAGATGAAGGAATACCTTCTCCTTTTCAATTCCCATTCTTCTTATAGCACTGTCAACGATTCTGTAGTTTGCCTGATGCGGTATCACCAGCTTTATATCGTCATAGGTAAGCCCCGCCTTTTTAAGAACCATGTCCGACGCATCCGCCATCGCCTTAACCGCAAACTTCATTACTGCCTGACCTGCCATGAAAATGGTTTCCTTGCGTCCGCCGATTCTCTTTTCAAGCTCCTCGGCGTCGTTTCTGAAAGCAAGGCTTGTTATTGCATTATTTCCCGTGCCGTCCGCTCCGGTTACGGTTGTTATAACTCCGCGGCGTTCTTCATCAGCCGTAACAACAGCCGCACCCGCCGCATCTCCGAAAAGAACGCAGGTTGCTCTGTCCTTGTAGTCCGTTGCCTTTGTAAGAACATCAGCACAGATAATAAGTATGTTTTTATATGTCTCCGACCTTATGAAGCTGTCGGCAATCTGCAAACCGAATACGAAGCTTGAACAAGCGGCATTATAATCAAAGGCTGAAGCATTTACCGCTCCTATATTATTCTGAACCACACATGCGCATGACGGGCAGAAATAATCCGGCGTCACTGTTGCAAAGATTATGAGATCAAGCTCCTCCGCCGTCATTTTTGCATTCTCCAGTGCCCTTTTTGCCGCAATCGTAGCCATATCGGTGGTATATTCGTCATCCGCCGACACGTGACGCTCCTTAATGCCCGTTCTTCTGGTTATCCATTCATCGTTTGTATCGACAATGCTCTCCATATATGCATTATCGTAAATCTTTTCAGGGATATAAAATCCTGTTCCCACTATTACTGTATTAGGCATGATTCATATTTCCTTTCATTCCGTTATATTATTTTCAAGACTCTTTGTTATTCCGCTTATAACATCCGTTTCCACAAACATCTTAGCCTGTCTTATTGCGCTGAATACAGCCAGGGAATCCGAGGAGCCGTGTCCCTTTATCACCGGCTTTTTACAGCCCAGAAGCAGAGCGCCGCCGTATTCACGGTAGTCCATCATCTTCTTGAACTCGTTTACACCGTCCATAACAAACAGTGCGCCTATTTTCGTTCTGAGGTTCTTCATAAACAGATTCTTAAGCTGCCGCCCGATGACATGTCCCATGCCCTCAACCGTTTTAAGCACTACGTTTCCGACAAAACCGTCGCAGACCATAACGTCCGCAGTTCCCTCCATAACATCGCGACCTTCGATATTGCCTATAAAATTGACCGGAGCGGCCTTAAGCTTGGAGAAGGTTTTCTTCGTAAGCTCGTCACCCTTGCCTTCCTCCTCGCCGATTGACATAAGTCCAACCTTCGGGCTGTCCACTCTCAGAACATTCTTCATATATACGCTGCCCATAATACCGAACTGAACAAGATTCTCCGGCTTGCAGTTCGTATTCGCACCCGCATCTATAAGAAGCTTCGGACCCTTTGCCGACGGAAGCACCGTACCTATTGCAGGCCGAAGTATCCCTTTAATCCTTCCGACAATGAGCAGTCCTGCCGAGAGCAGCGCGCCGGTACTTCCCATTGAAAGCATGGCATCTCCCTCGCCGTTTCTGAGCATATTCGCGGCAACAACCACTGACGCACCCTTCTTTGTACGTACCGCCTTTACAGGCTCCTCGTGGTTTGATATAACCTCCGGAGCATTTGTGATGGTTATTTTTTCTTGCGGATATTCATATTTGCTCAGTTCATTTTTAATCACCGCGGTATTGCCTACAAGAACTATCTCAACATCCAGCTCCTTTACCGCGCGCACAGCTGCCTCAACAGGCGCCTGCGGTGCGTGATCGCCGCCCATTGCATCAACTAATATTTTCATATATCAACTACCTCTAAATTAAACTTTCCTCTGAAAACCTCATTCATCTCGGCACTGATAAACACATGCACAATATATTCATTATCTCTGCCTCTTATAACCGTAGATTTGGCAACAAGCTTAGCGCCTGAAT
The DNA here is from genome assembly GCA_029219585.1 of Clostridiales bacterium. Taxonomy (GTDB): domain Bacteria; phylum Bacillota; class Clostridia; order UBA1381; family UBA1381; genus Ornithomonoglobus. Next base: position 6,675 of record JAQXTR010000072.1, on the reverse strand, counting down.
GAACCTCGGAAATGTATTTTACATTTGCGACCTTAACCAGTGCCGCTCTGGCGTTAATAACGCTCAGTGCGAGATTCTCAGCAAAAGCGTATATGCACTGACTCTTTACTACATTCGTATTCTTAAAAAGCATTGTATTATCCGTCTCAAGCACCGACAGACCGTTCTCGTAAAGCTTTAAATCAAGCAGCTCAGCCTTTGAGCCGGAGCCGTTCATTTCACACTCCGCCGCTGACTTAACCCGCTCTCTGTATTCTGCAATTCCCAGCTCTGCGCGGTCGTTGCGTATTGTCGATATGCTGACATTACAGCGCTTTGCAAGCTCTTCATCCTTCAGGAACGGATTTTCGGCTATTATTTCAAGCAAAAAATCATGGCGCTGCTTTTTTGTCGTACTCATGCTCGTCCCCTCCCGGAATCAGATTTGCTAATTGGTGTTAATACTTGGTATTAACACTTGGTATTAACTCTTATATCCTTATTATATACTAAAGCAAAGCATAATTCAAGATTTTCTTATAATTTTCTCTAAATATCGTTAAATCACACAAATAATTTTTGTATTTTTAGCTAAATTGACAGTAATATATACAAGATAATGTGCATATGGAAATATACGGATACACTATATCGGGTTTATACCACGGTTATATACGCACTGAAAATCAATATATTGACATTTGGCAGAATAGGGTATATAATATAATATATTTATATCAGAGAAGGAGTGTTATAATGTTACACAAAAAAATATCATTGAGAGGAACGGACAGCAATACCGTACCGTATATCACAACATACATATTGGATTCTATCCTTGATTCTCAGAAAAAAAGACCGCTCGTTATCGTATTCCCCGGCGGAGGCTATGAATATTGTTCCTCGCGCGAGGGAGAGCCTATAGCATGCGAATTCAACAGTGCCGGATATAACGCCGTAGTGGTTGAATATACGACAAACGCACCATACCCGCAGGCTCTGAAGGATGCGTCCGATGCCATCGTTTATGTAAGAGAGCACGCAGAGGAATGGAACACCGACCCGGACAAGATATATGTCTGCGGCTTCTCCGCCGGCGCGCATCTTGCGGCAAGTATCGGAATAATGTGCGGCAAGGAGGAAGCAATAAAAAGAGAGGACAAGCTCAACAGACCGAACGGAATGATTTTATGCTATCCTGTTATATCCTCCGGCGAATTTGCTCACAGAGGCTCATTTGACAGTCTTGGCGCTGTTACTCCTGAGCTCCTTGAAAAGACCTCACTGGAGCTTCAGGTCGACAAAAATACACCTCCTGCATTTATATGGCACACCTTCACAGACACCTGCGTTCCTGTGGAGAACAGTATGCTCCTGGCATCTTCGCTCAGAAAAAACGATGTCCCGTTTGAGCTGCATATATACCCCGACGGCAGACACGGTCTGTCACTCGCAAAGGATTTCACATCAAACGAACCTGTTGATATTGTTCCTCATGCGCAGGGCTGGATGCCGCTTGCAAAGGAATGGATTGAACAGCTTTGATGCATTGCGGCGTAAACTGTGATTATTTTTTATAAGCAAAAAGAGTGCACAAGTCATCTATGCACTCTTTTTGCTTGTAATGTTTATTCAGTTTTTAACACAGTTACCTGTAAGCGCATGGTCACAATTCCTTTCTTCAAGCGGTATTCCGGCAAGAAGTCTGTCAATTACAGTTTCAAGAAGTGCTAAATTCCGTCCGCGTTTTTTTGCCAATTTGTAGTCCTTTCGGAATTGTGATGTAGTTCTGAGAGTCATCATTCGTTATCAAGCTCCTCAAAAAGCTCTCCAGCGGAAGAATATGCTTTTGATCCAACTTTACCCGATAATATATCAAGCGTCTCCTGCATGGCAGCCTCTGTTTCCGGATTGTATCTTCTGTGACGTATTTCAAACGGAATTCCACCATATTCTATAGAGCTGCGCAGGAATACATTTATCGCAGTAGTAAGATCCATGCCAAGCGTGGAAAACAAATTCTGAGCCTGAGATTTAATATCCTGATCTACTTGTACATTAATATTACTGATAGCCATAAAACCACATCCTCTCAATACTATTATATTTCAATATTATAAGTATGTAAACATATAAAATAATAGATTCGCATAAATAGCATAAAATATTATATCAGATCACTGTAAAGATCCGCCTTATACTCCCCGTTCTCTATAAGTCTCTTAAAGCTCTCTATAACAAGCGGCTTGTCCTCGGCATATGTAACTCCGAACCATGTGTCGGGGGTTTCAAGCACCTTTACGCTCACTTTACCCGCTTCAAGCAGCTCTCCGATAAATATGGGTATGAGATACTCCGCCTTTAACGGATTTTCGGGAACCTTTTCTTTGAAGAACTCCGCAAAGCCCACCTCAAGCACATCCAAAAACTCCGGTGTGAGTCCCCACATATTCATCGAAACATATGAATCCGCATCTATCTCCTCACCGTTTACCGCCGCTCCGGATGCTGTTTTTACAATATCGGGGGTTTCCGCAATTCCCGTAAGATTTCCGTTTTCATCCACCCTGCATATACCGCGCGTTACGCCGCCGTTGTCGCTTAAGGTGTTCTTTAAAATAAAGCCCGCCATGCAGAAATCCATAGGTTTGTCCGGCGTATAATTAACCAGATAATCGTGTATCTTGACAAATGCGCCCTTGCCGTAGTAATCATCGGCGTTAATAACCGCAAACGGCTCGCTTATAACGTCCTTCGCCGCAAGCACCGCCTGTCCCGTTCCCCACGGCTTCGTTCTGCCCTCCGGAACTGTCTGCCCCTCGGGCAGAGCGTCTATAGCCTGAAAGGCATACGCAACCTCAACACCATGCTTACCGCACATCTTCTCGATTCTGTTTCCGATAATCTCTCTGAAATCCGCCTCAATATCCCTGCGGATTATAAAAACAATCTTATTAAATCCCGCCTTAATCGCATCATGCACAGAATAATCCATGATAATTTCTCCCGTGGGGCCTACCGGGGCAAGCTGCTTAATGCCTCCCCCGAACCGTGAGCCTATTCCCGCAGCCATAATAACTAATGCCGTTTTCTTCATAATATTCTCCTTTTCAAACAACTGTATAATACGTTACTATATTTTTATGGGTCTCTCTCCATATATTGATGTAGTTATATTATATATTATTTTTCCCAAAAATGCAATAGTATTTTGCAATTTTCATAAATCTGCGGGTATTTCAAGTGTTATATTTCCTATTCTGCATCCGCGCAGCTCATCAAGTACCATGTTTGCAGCGCGCTCCATGTCCACCTCGCCGCCGCTTATAACAAATCCTCTCCGCCTTCCGATAAGCTCAAGAATTTCATAGCCCTCTAAATCCGAAATATCATCCTTCAGCTTATACCGTACCGTAACCTCTTCCTTATAGTTATCTCTAAGATAATCACAGAGCGAATATGCCAAAAGCTCTGTGTTCATAATCTCGTCCTTTATCGCACCAGTATATGCAAGCCGCTTTGCAAGCTCCTGATCCTCAAATTTCGGCGGAAGTATTCCCGGAGTGTCAAGAAGCTCCGCATCGCCCTTAATCCTCAGCCACTGCTTGCCCTTTGTAACGCCCGGGCGGTCTCCTGTTTTCGTGCTTGCCTTACCCAGCAGCCGGTTTATCAGACTCGACTTTCCGACATTGGGAATACCAACCATCATGAGCTTTAAGGTTCTTGTTCTGCCCTTTTCCGCATCTCGTTCTATTCTATCCTGCACAAGCGCACGCGCCTCGGATAAGACTTTATTTATCCCCATCCCCGTAGCACAGCTTATGGGTATTACCTTCATCCCCCGCTCCTTATACCACTCTATCCATTGCTGCGTTCGTTCTCTGTCCGCAAGGTCAGCCTTGTTCATCACAAGCAGGCGCGGCTTATGCTTTATTATATCGTCAAAGCTTGGGTTTCTGCCCGAAAACGGAATCCGCGCGTCAAGAATTTCAACTACTACATCAATCATTTTCAGATTTTCCTCAATAAGACGGCGCGTTTTCGCCATGTGTCCCGGATACCATTGTAATGTATTCTGCATTTGTTCTCTCCTTTTCTGAAAAATAATGGCTGTCATTTCTGACAGCCATTAGAGTCTTTACTTTGTTCTGCCTATCGCGTTGAACGGGAATATTCTCAGCTGAGAATGACCGAGTACCGCCTCAGTCTTAACCTCACCTAACTGTGATGAACGGCTGTCAAGCGAATGTCCTCTGTTATCTCCCATGACAAAGATACATCCCTCATCCACTGTAACAGGATACTCAACAGTCGGGTCTATCGAATATGTTTCCCCGCTGTAATACGGCTCGTCAAGCTGCTCGCCGTCCACATATACATTTCCGTCTATAAGATCAACCGTTTGCCCCTCAGTAGCGATTACACGCTTTACATAATAAACCTTCTTAAGATCCTTCGGGAGCGAAAGGCTCTTGATCAGCTTCTCAAATCCGGAAAGCTCATCCTTGCCCTTTTCCTCCGCAAGCCTGTCATAGTACGCCTCGCGCTTGTTATAAGTACTGTCAAGAATTATTATGTCACCCTGCTTCGGTTCATATCCCAGCTTTGTTACAATAAGTCTGTCATTATCGTTAAGTGTCGGGTACATGCTCAGTCCGTCAACTCTGACCACGTCAAAGAACAGCCACTTAATACACATAGCAATTATTACTGCGAGCACTATTGAATATATCCACTCAAAAATTTCTCTGCCCACGCTCTTTTTCGTCTCCGTTTTTTCCTCAGGTTCGGAAACAACGGTATTCTCCGCCTCGCTCATATTATTATTCATATTTTCATCCACAACAAACGCCTCCCGTTTCATACATAACTTTCCCATAATACAAAAAGAAAGCTCCGGGCGGCATTTCTTGCGCCGCCCACAGCTATAACCCGCTCTATACGGGTCACGTTTTCTCTTTGAACGATCAGATCTTCTCTTTAACCTTAGCAGCCTTACCCACTCTGTCACGGAGATAGAAGAGCTTAGCACGGCGAACCTGACCGTGTCTTACAACCTCAATCTTTTCTACGTTCGGTGAGTTTACCGGCCATGTCTTCTCAACGCCGACGCCGTATGATATACGTCTTGCCGTGAAGGTCTTGCCGATACCGCCGCCCTGAATCTTGATGATAGTACCCTCGAACATCTGTGTTCTTGTTCTGCTGCCCTCAACAATCTTCTGGTAAACCTTTACTGTGTCACCAACCTTGATTTCGGGAAGGTCTGTTCTAATCTGGTCTTTTGCGATTGAATCAAGAATTTCTTTTGTGTTCATGATTAAATCCTCCTTTATTTCTCAGACATTCATGCCGACCACAGGCAGAGGACTGTCCGTAATTCCTTGATATTATATCATAATCAGTCATCTAATGCAAGCATTTTTTTCTTTGAACTTATCAAATTTTTTACCCGTAAAATATGTTTTATTGTTGGTTTTGACGATTGTAAACCTCTGTTTTTTCTGTTTAGTTGACATACTTTCGCATTTATGATACAATACTCATAGTTTCATAACAGAGAAAGGATTCCGAAAATGATCAATAAATTAAAAAACAAGGTAATAAATGAGTCTGATATTACAAAGGAGGAGGCAATGTCTCTTATTGACGCGCCCCTTGAAGAGCTTTGCGTCGCCGCCGACGAGATACGCGCTCATTTCTGCGGCAGCAGCTTTGACCTCTGCTCCATAATAAATGCCAAAAGCGGAAGATGCCCCGAGAACTGCCGATACTGCGCACAATCCGCCCACTATGATACAGGCTGTGAGGTGTCCCCTCTTGTAGATATTGATGAGGCTGTACGAACAGCAAAGCTGAATGAGGAGTCCGGTATACTCCGATTTTCGCTTGTCACCTCAGGCAGACATCTTACCGACAATGAGGTTGACAGCTGCTGCGATATAATCCGCGCAATAAAAAAAGCAACAAACATTTCAATATGCGGCTCCTTCGGTCTTCTTAACGAGGAGCAATACCGGCGATTAAAGGAAGCAGGGCTGACAAGAGTTCATAATAACCTTGAAAGCTCCGAAAACTTTTTTCCCAACGTCTGCACCACCCACACGCACACCGATAAGCTTGACGCCATTCATGCTGCGCAAGCCGCAGGGCTTAAAGTATGCAGCGGCGGCATAATGGGTCTGGGTGAAACAATGGAGGACAGAATAGATATGGCGCTTGAGCTGCGTGAGCTCGGAATTCTATCTATCCCCGTGAATATGCTAAATCCAATTAAGGGCACTCCGCTGGAGAATAACGCTGTCCTTGCGGATGATGAAATGCACAGAATATGCGCGATATACCGCTTCATAAATCCCAAGGCTTCGATACGCCTTGCCGGCGGACGAGGACTTATGAGCGACATGGGCGAGGGCTGCTTCAGATCGGGTGCAAATGCTGCTATTACAATGAATATGCTTACCACCTCCGGCATCACCGTAAAGGACGATATGCAGATGTTAGACAAGCTCGGATTTACGCCGCAGCTTCAGAATTAAAACAAAAGGGGCTGTTGCGTTAAAAAGCACATAGGGGTTGATTGATTTTAGATGCAGAACGGACAGAACACACCCGACGGCGTACTTTGTGTACTCCGAGTGGTGTGTTCTGTTCGTAGACGTATGGTTTTATGCCATACGTCGATCTGCGCTAAAA
>JAQXTR010000071.1 GCA_029219585.1 Clostridiales bacterium | reverse complement strand
TTGTAATTTAGAGAGATCGGCGTTCTGATCCACATCAAACATCTTGCACAAGAACTCTTCACCAAAATTTCCTGTATGGTTTAAAGTAATCTCCTGAATGACCTTCAAATCCCTGTCGTGGCAGGCGTTAATAAGATCTTGATAGGTGTATCCATCGGATTCAAATCTCGGGTCTACCCTTTTCAGATTTATGGGGTGGTAGCCGTGGTAATCATAGCCCGAGGCATTCTGCGCAACGGGAGTAAGCTGCACCGCAGTAAAGCCGAGAGCCTTGATATAGTCAAGCTTTTCGATAAGCCCCTTAAAGTCGCCGCGCCATGCCGGGTCGGAATCGGGATTTCCTGCCTGACCGTCATCCCAGCAGTGAACATTGTTGCTTGAATCACCGTCGTAAAAACGGGTGATCATAAGGTAATAGATGGATTCGTCTCTGAGATCCGTTCTCGTTGCAGGATAAATGGAATTATTACTAGGCATCGATATATCCTTAAGATACGTTCCGGCAGAAACCGGAGTCGGTACCGCCCCCGCCGCCATAATACATGTCAATAAAATTGATAAAAGCTTTTTTAGTTTCATGGTTTCAGTCCTTTCAAATAATATTTGGTATTCTGTTTTTGCATTTTTATATAAAAACTGCTTTCTTGAATTTGTTTATTAAATATTTTTATTATAATAAAATTTAATATCCTTGTCAATAGTAAAACGATGTTTAACCATATCAATCACAGCTTGCTAAAAGACCTCCGGCAATTGTTCTTGCAAGGGACTCCGAAAGCTCCGAAGGTGTATCGGAAATTTTATTGTTTATGTAATCCCGGCAGAGAGATATATATCCTCCCACAAAGAAACGAAGATTTATAAGCAGATCATCTTTATTTTCATATGAGCCTTCCGCCTCTGCGTCGGACATAAATCTTTCTATAATCGCTTCCTTTATACTCTCCATCCATTCAGTGGTGGGATACCTTTCCAGCATAACATTAAGATAATCCATTCTCTCTTCAAGTCTTTCCGCAACAATGTCCAGAAGCGGCTGCGGATCTGCCATTAGACCTTTAAAATCCAGACAGTCTATTTTTTCCATAAGCTCATCCACAAGCTTCTTCTCAAGCATCTTGCGGACATCATTGGGACAGTCAAAATGAGCATAAAAGGTACTTCTGTTCAATCCCGCCTTATTTACAATTGACGTAACCGTTATTTTTTCCATCGGAGTCACCTTCAAAAGCTCCCCATACGCGTTCATTATCATATTAACCGAACGTATCGCATTCCTGTTTCTCTTCTTTTCCATAGCTCTGTTTTCCTTTCATATGAAACCGCCTATGTCAGGGCAGCTCTTCTTCCTTCTTTTCCTTTGTGTTTTCTTCATTTCCCGCGCTCAGCTGCAATAAATCGGCTCTTAACAGCTTTATCTTATTCAAAAGCCGCCTTTCCTTTATGCGTTTTCTGAACACGAACAATAAGGCAAGAAATGCAAGAATAATAATACCTGCCGCAATATACGGAACAGGACTTGGTCTTTCCGACAGCACTATAAATCTCTGCGCGCCGTCCGGGCTGAACAGCAAATAGCTCCCGTCTGTTTCGCTGTCCGCAATGAGAACACTGCTTTCTGTTATAAGTCCTATTCTCGGATTTTTCATGTTTTTCGGAATTCTGACATGAACTCTCAGCTCTCCCTCATATGGTGATCCGTTATCGGTCAGTATTAATTCGTAGCCCGCAATGGTTTTATATTTTTTGTCGCTCACAACAGCCGCCGGATTAAATTCATTTACCTCCATCACGGCTGCGGGACTGAAATCTCCCTCGGCAAGGATCTGCGGCGGCTCTCCGCCGTAGCTGAGAGTTGAGGTGGATTTATCATAAACAGCCGTAAATTTTGTGTTTCTTATTATCGGATCCTTTACATTGCGGTCCCATACTCCGTATTTTCCGTTTTTCTTCGGTATCTCCGGAACCTCATCCGCCGGTATTGTTTCGCCGTAATCGAGATTAAATGTTTTTACCGCTTGAGAATCCACTGTAAAGGTGACCGTAAATCTGAACCTTGCTGCCGCTGCCGATTTTGCTTTAAGCATTTCACATCGGCTTACGGAGGTATTTTCGGTAAAGGCTCTGAGCTGCGGCATATAAAGCTCTCCCGCCATCCCCGTCCAGTACAGCTCCTCAAGTCCTGCAAGCTCAGGCGCAATTTCTCCGTCACGGGCAATTATATCCTTTTTTACAGGCTGTGCCTTATCATTGTAGTTTACGCCGTTTATTCCTCCAAGCTTCTCCTCCAGAAAATAATTATGCTCAAGATTTCCTCCTGCCGTTCCGGCAACAGCGCCTATTCTGTCTCCGTCCGAGGTGGTGCGTGTAAGCGAATACGTCTGAGATATGTGCTTGCCGTAGCCCGCAATTCCTCCTATGTCGCTTTTTGCGTCAGCATCACCGATATTTATACATCTCATAATCTCATTCATATTATAACCGGAAATTCCGCCCGCATAGCTGCCGTCGGTAACTGCAATATTTCCGTAATTTATGCTGTCCTTGATTTTTCCTATATCGCTGAAGCCCGTTATGCCGCCCGCTGTATTGTTTTTCGCTGTCACACCGCCCTCATTGATACATGCCTCAATCACAGATTTTATCGCGGTTGAAGGATTAAACGAGAAATCTCTGCCATCCGTTGTTACCTTCTTCTCATTGTTTATACCGTATTCAAAACCAACTCCTCCGCTTATTCCGCCTATATCGTTAAGTCCCGAAACCGTTCCGCTGTTTATACTGTATTTTATAAGCGCCATTTCATATTCTTCACCGCATATTGTTCTTCTAAGCGGTATGTCTATATCATGAATATCAAGGTCTGCAAGCTTTTCAAGCGTGGTTTTGGCATCATCCTCCGCAGCCCTTGCAGTTATAAACAAGCCGGAGAATATATTGCTTTTTGCGGTCTGCTTCTCAACCGGAAGATAGCCCTCTGAAGGAGAGGGAGAAGGTATTTTATCCTTAAGCATATCCTCCAGCTGTTTTTTAAGCTCCTCAAGCTTTGCTTTTCTCTGAGCAAGATTATCCGAAATTTCTTTGAGCGCATTGTTTATACTTATGATAGGCCCGAAAATGTTATCATAATTCTCATTCATCTTCCTTAGTATTTTTGACAGCTGTGTGTCCGTATCATCAAAAATGTCAATTCCCAATCCGCTCAAATTTACTTTAATATTATCAAGATCCAGCGCAGCAAGATTATCCATTGCTTTAGATGTGGAATCAATCGCATCATTTAAGGAGTCTATGGTTTTATTTATATTATCCCTGCGTGTTTGATCATCAATGCTTTCGTTTATTGAATCCACCAGACTTATAAGATGATCGTTGCCGCTGCTGACATCATCAGAAACAGACTGAGCAACGTCCGACATTGTTTTTGCAGTATTTCGCGTTTCGGTGAGGACATCTCTTAACGCATCATTATTTGAGCTTAAATTCCCCTCCGCTCTGTCAAGAACATCCACAGCGTCTGCGATACTGTCTGCTATACCCGAAAGACTGTCTCCGTTTTTTATTCTGTCTGACAGAACTCCGTTCAGCTCGGCAATACTGTCAGTAACCGTTCCTATATTATCATTCAGTTCATTTATACCGAATAAATTCTTGAATCGGTTATCAAAATCATCCAGATCACCCTTTATTTTGTCCCTGTTTTCATCAATCCGTCCTTCAATATTATCCAGATCATTTCTTATCTTTTCCTTTTGCTCATCTATATGTTCGCTCCATTCGTCCTCATTGTATGTAATATTTGTATAAGGCTCAAAATTACCTGCAATTCCGCCGACACGGCTTTTACCGGACACAGTGCCCGTATTTATGCAATCGGTAATATTTCCGTTCTGCACACCGCATATTCCCCCGGCGGCTGTTCCGGCATTTTTATAGCCGACGGAAGCATTATTTGTACATCCGTCGACCACACCCTCCGAAGCTCCGCATATACCGCCTGTGGCATACATTTCTTCAACAGGCGTATCGTTTACCTTCTCATTATTCTGACACCATTTTATTATTCCTGTATTTTTTCCTGCGATTCCGCCTGTGTTCTTTTCTCCCGATACCACAGAGTAATTTGCGCTTGTTTCAATCCTGCCCTTGTTTAAACCGGCAATTCCGCCTACATTTTCGGTTGCGCTGACATTTCCGCTGTATGTACAGTTAATTATCGTTCCTTTATTAACTCCCGTTATTCCGCCTACCGAATATACATTGCTGTCACTGAAAAATCTGTTTACTGACGTTTTCTCATCATCCCGGAATTTCTCAATTATTTTAAGCATACGTTTTTTGCCGTTTTCGTTTGTACCGGAGCTTTCTGAGCCTGCGTCGGCAGTTATACTGCCCTGCACGGTAAGGTTTGAAACCGTTCCGTTTTCTCCTATTATCCCGATAAAACCCCTTTCCGGATTTGATACCTCAATCGTCACTCCGCTTATCGTGTGTCCGCCGCCGTCAAAAGTACCGTTAAAATACGGAATCCCCGTAAAATCCGTTCCGGAAATGTCTATATCACCGCCCAGAACAACAGTTTTTCCGGTCGAATAGCTGTCAATCACACAGCTGTCTGCAAGATCCTTTATATCAGCCGCCGTATCAATATATATATAACTCTCATCAGCCATTGCGCATGGCGCGGCAATCGCCGCAAGCATTGAGGCGGCAATAAGCATTGATGCTGCTCTTTTCAAAATTATCACCCTCTATTATAATTTAAAATAAGTTTTATCCACAAGCTTTTCGCACAGCATAAGTATCTGCGGCAGAACAAGCATAACAAGAATCATTGATATTATTGTTCCGCGTCCCAGGCATATGCCGAGCGAGGATATAATAGCGTCCGTTGACATAAATCCTATCAACAGTCCCGCCATTGACAAAATAGATCCTGATGTTATTATTGTCGGAAATGCGTCATCAACAGCCTTTATGGCAGCCTTTTTGCTGCCCATTACCTTCTTCAGTGATTCATATCTGTTCGCTATTACAATAGCATAATCTATGGTGGCTCCCATCTGGATGGAGCTTACAACAAGATAGCTTAAAAAATACATCTTCACATTCTGTATAACCGGGAATGAGAAATTAATCCATATACTTCCCTGAATCGTCATCACCAGAAGCACCGGCAGTCCGAAGGAACTGAATGTGAATACCAGTATCATAAATACAAATACAATTGTAAGCAAGCTTATTCTCTTGTTATCCTCTCCGAAGGACGAATACAAATCATAGCTTGCCGTTGTTTTTGATGAAATTATGGGATCGTCATAATACTCCTCTGTAATTTCTCTTACCTGTTCAAGAAAATCATAGCTTTCCTGCCCTTCAACCTCACCCTTATACTCAAAAACAAGACGCGCATAGTTTTCACCCTCAAGCTGCTTCTCCGCATCAATAAGATCGTCATATATCTCATTAAAATCATCCGTTGTTTCTCTGTCGAAATTAATAACCTCCTTATCCATTTCCTCCTTTACGAAATGAATCATATCTATAAGCGTCAGCTTGCAGTCATCTATATTATTAAAAAATGCTCCGTACTCCTCATTCTTTAAGCCGTATACCTGATAGAGCAGACATATTGTGTCATAATCAATATCGACAAACTCCGAAATCTCACGAGGAGTGAGCTTTTCGGTCAGCGTATGCTCATGGCCGTTCTGCTCAATACTGACGTTTGCCAAGCCCTTCGCATCCGTTACACGGTCAAGCTGCCCGACCCGTTCCAGAATCGCCGCCTCACTGTCATGATCTCCCTTCGGAATTACAACCGCCATTTGTGAGCTTATTCCGAAATTATCATTTATCTTATCCCTTGCTATTGATTTTTCGGTCTGTATTGTAGCCCGCACGCTGTCGGTATCAAATGCAAACTGTATTTTATTGTTTATCACAACCCCCGCCGCGGCAATAACAAGAAATATTACTGGAACAACATATCTCGTCTTTACTACAAATCTTCCCCACAATACTATTGAAGGCACAAAATTTTTATGTTTGGTTCTTTCTATAAAACCGTTCATCTGCAGAAGCAGCCCCGGCATAAGCAGAAACACGGTTATCAGACTGAATACAATACCCTTTGACAGGATGCGTCCCAAATCCATACCAATCCTCAGCTTCATAAGAGTCAGAGCTACAAGGCCTGAAATAGTGGTAAGACTTGATGAGCTTATCTCCACAATAGCCTTTGAAAGAGCAACGATAATTGCCTGCCGCGCATCCCCCGGATAATTCTCCTTTTCCTCCGCAAAACGGTGAGCGAGAATAATGGCATAATCTATCGCAAGAGCCAGCTGCAGAACCACCGCCACGGATTTTGTTATAAACGAAATATCTCCGAAAAGATAATTTGTTCCTGTGTTAAGTATCGCCGCAACCACAAAGACAATAATATAAACTATGATTTCGGCATAGGTCTGTGATGTAAACAGCAGAACAAGACAAATTATAACCGCTGCAAGAGAAAGTATCTTCACCATCTGTTTGTCAAGCTCTGCCGCGTCCTCCTCCTCAGAGCCGACATCTGTTGACATATACATATCATATTCCGAAAGCAGCTTCTTTATATTCTCCTTTGCCTCAATACTGTCCTCCGTTTCACCGTCATCGGCAAAAGTAACCTCCAAAAGCGCAGCGGAGTTCTTGTAATGCTCATCGTCATTCTCATACTCCACATCCTTTATATTATCTATACGCTTTATCTGCTCCGCAAGAGCCTCTCCGTTTTCATATGTAATATTTGAAATCATAACCTTTGCCGTGCCGTAGGTCATAAATTCCTCATCCATTATATTAAGTCCCTGTCTTGTTTCCGTTGTATCCGGCAGATATTGGGTTATGTCGTTTATGACATTCATCTTTGACATTCCCAAAAAGGCAAAAGCTAAAAAGAACGCAAAAAATATATAGATAAAATTTCTTTTATCCACAATAAGCGTCGAGAGCTTTATCATAAATCCGTCTTTCCTTTTCATTCCATAGCCTTCCTTATAAAAAATTTCAACACATGTTTGATTTCATACATATTGTACGCTCATCAAACCAAAAAGTCAACCATTAATTTTCATACATCTGTCGGATTTTCGACTTATTTCAGTATATGTTATATAAAAAGTTCCTCATAACCGTTTAGCAAAACGAATCATAAGGAACTTTATTCTTTTAATACTATGTAAATATCTCTTCTATAGGACTTTTCTCTTATTTCATCGTATGAAATACTTCTCCATAACACAATCAAATTCATAAGGGTAATTTTTTTTATACCATATAAGCTTAAATCCTATAATCATACTGAGAATATTATAAGCCTTAGGACATAATATTTTTTCCCCATGCATGGAGTACATTATTTCATATGCATCCTTGTCACCATGACCAAGCTGTTTCATATATAAATACATATCCTCTCTGTGTGCAAAATGTTTGCCGCTGAAAATACTCTCTGTGTCTGTACTATTTATATATCCGTTCATTTTTGCATAATCAGAAAATTTTTTCGGCTTACAATATTCATTGATTTTATAATATCCGGTATAATTATATACTTCTCCGTCCCACATATCCCAACCAAGAATATCAGCCAAATAATCTGCCTTGCCATCGCTTGCGACAACAGGAACAGTATCATATTTAATATCAGTTTTTTGTTCAAGCTCATGTATTATATCAGAATATTTATTGAACAAAAACCTTACATCAGGTAAAACACTGTTCTTTAAATAAATTAATATATCGCCTAATTTTGTATTGCATACAACTCTTAAACCTCTGCTTTTTAATTTGGCTGTCAGCTTATCAGCAATATGTCCGGAGATCAGAAATGCAAGATCCGGTTTCTTTTCACCGTTAAGTCCCGCAAATGATATAAACGGAATATTATGACCGTCCGATCTCAATTCCGAACCGCACACAGCGCATTTTTTCTGCGGCATATCAAAGCCGTCCTCTTCCTTCTCATAAATTTCCATATATCCGCATTTATCGCAGATATAGTGCGGCAGCATAGGATTTATATCGGTGACACCCATAAAAAATAAAGTAATAGATGATCCCGCCGCCCCGGCAGTAAATATTTGATAACCGCATTTTTTTGATATTTCCGCGGCATCCGCAGCTATAGAGAACACTTCCTTATTCTTTTCGATGTAGCCGTATTCCATATCAAGAAGCCGTTTCGCATATTCACCATAAATTTTTTTCCCTTTTTCATATACCCTTTGTAAAAAATCCATATTTTCTTCCTGTTTCATAATATCACCTCTCTTATCACCTTTTAATCGGCGGCCATATTTCCCACTGTGAACAGCTTGTTCTCGGGTCTCTCGGTACTCCCTGAGGAAATGTTTTATAGCATTTCCCCTTGCAGCCAGAATCAAACTCAACAAATGAAATTTTCGGACGACGCCTGACTTCGTAATACGCACAGGTCACACAGCATTTGAAATTGTTACCTAAAACACTCATAATAAAACACACCTTTCATGATTTGATATACCTATCATATCATAAAAGGTGTGCAAAAAATTGTGCATAATAAACTATTTTTATCGTATCAAATACTTCAGTCCCACATGAGGGAATCAATATCCATATTGTTTTCTTTCAAAAGCTGAGTATCATTTATTATTTCATTCATTTCAAGTGTTTCAAAATCAAAAACAGGGAATGGATCTTCAAGAATAAGATCTCCCTCTTCGGAATAATAATCAAGGCATAGCTGTATTTTTTCATAAAGGCTATCATTTTTAAATGCTTCGATCAATTCTTTTGTTATAAACTTTGCCGCAATATAATCCGAATCAATCTCTGTTTCAAACTCAAACATCCCGGTATAATTCAAATAAAACTTTTGCATAAGTAAAACAATATTTAATACACTTTTTGACATCATATTATCCTGATTTTTTAGTAATAAATATGTCTGCTTTATAGCTGTTTTGAATAACTCTCTATCAAAATCACTATTATTCTGAGTTAAAGATTCCCACATTTCTTCAATTGTGTTTATTAATTTTAAATTATTTTCTTTATTCATATCATATCTCCTATTCTTCTATGTTCATATGCACAACTTTTCACATTCTTCAAACATTATATTTATTATTTTTAATTAACCAGATCACCTTATCACGCATAGCCTGCGGCTCTATTACCTCGCACACGTCGATATAATGCTTTGCCCAGTAGCCAAGCCCCTCAAGGCTGCCTGTAACCGTTAACGTAAAGGTATTATCATTATTTTTTTCTATTTTAATATCTGTACCGAACCGGTCTATAACCTGATCCAGCATACAGTTATCGCATTTAATAACAGCTCTGCCAACCTCGCCGCCGTACATAAATATCGCCTGATCACTGTATTTTGACGGGGAAAAGTCCTTAGGGCACGGAACACAGGGACGGTCAAGAATTTCTATATCCTTGATTTTATCTATTCTGAACTGACTGACCGCACTCATATGACTGTCACATTTGCAAAGCAGATAATATCTGTCATTTGCCGCCGCCATAGCATAAGGACTTACAATATATTTTTCTGTCCTCCGCGGCTTCAGCCTTTTATCAAAATCGTATTTCAGATATGTAAATTCGACCTTCCTTTTTACATTAATAGCCTCGTCAAGATAATCAATATTATGAAAAACCTCTTTATTATCCGTTTTTCTTCCTGAACTTATAACTGTAAGATTACTGTACATCCTCCGTTTTGCCTGCGGCAGCAGCTTCTGAAGCTTTTTAATGAGCTGTCCCGAATGCACCTGGGATATGCAGGGATTTGAATATACACTGTCCATTAAAAGGCGCACCTCGGAGGAATCAAAATCCCTCGAATCAAGATAGTATCCCACACCGTTTTCCTCCGGGATTGAAATATCATAGCCCATTTCAAATAAAACCGCGACACTGCTGTAAACAGTCCGGCGGTCTACGCTGAGACCGTAAATATATTTCATTTTCTCTATAATTTCTTTCATTTTCAGAATATTGTCGCAGTCTGAATATTCCTTCAGAATTTCAAGCAGACATACCGTATTCGCTTTTGCGGTCAGCTTCATTTTTCTCTCCCCTATTCAACTATTTTTTTCGCCCACTCCGTAAGCTCCTCAGATTCATCAATAATCAGCTCCTGCCATATTCCGGCATAATACAGACCTCCGTTTTTTGCGGAATTTTTTCTGTTTCCGTATACATGCTCAGGTGAATAAAAATCATATTCATTCCATGTTCCGCGCGTTCTGTCCTTCTTTGTGAGAACACGGTCATTGCGAAAATCAAGCGTACCAAATCCGAGCAGATTTTCATTAAAGCTTAACCGCTCTGAGGGAATATACAAGGCGTTGGTGCTTTTATTTGTACGGCTTTCTGACGCGTGAGGATGCCATCTGTAATTTTTTATTTTTTCTTTATCTTTTATTATCTCGCCTATCTGCATATATCCGTAAATTACCTGTAAATCAGCATATTGGTAAAAGTCCTCATCCATTCTCTTGGTGACATACCTGTATCCCTTTTCGGTTTTTACGATATGTCTGAACCATCCGAAGAAAAGTATTAAATCTCCGGGAGACACTCCGGCATTTTCAAGCGTTGACTGCGCCGAGCCTATTTGACCGAATGCCGGTTTCCAATTCTTGACCGGACTTTTTCTTATTCCCGGTCTGATGTCAGGGTCTAAATGACAATTCTCAAAAGCAAATTCAGGCTTCAATTCCTTTATCAGATCGAAATATGATATATTATCATATTCCAGCCCGCAGAACTTCACATCATCTTCTGAGGGTATAGGCAATGAAAGGAGCGTGCCGTCGGGAAGTATCGGACTTGCGCAGCCGCCGTTAGCACTGTCAAAGCCCTTGCGGGATAAAATCACCTTCATTTTCTTCCTCCTCCGCATGAAAAGCTTACGCTTTTTTCTTCATCCGTATTTTCATCTTCAAAATAATTATATTTTTCGCTTATCGGATTTTTGCTTATAACATTACATTTGTCTTTCAGAAACCATTTCCATTCGCATACTTTTTCTGCAAACTCATCAAAATTCCTGTCCACCATATATCCTCTGCAATGCTTATCTATACCGCATTTACCTTTATCAGTATCCGATTCAAAAATATACGGAAAAGCTTCTTTGATTTCTTTTCCCGATTTGCCGCATTCATCTCCCCAATACGTAAAGTTTTCAGAAATCAATACATATTTTCCGCCGATATCCTTCTCACGCTCATTGTCATTATGAGGATTGCATTTGGTCGGCTTAAGCTCACCGTTTACTACCTTGTAAACTCTGCCATCGGCTCTTTTTCTGTATTCCGGAGTACTGTAATATTTCTTCATACAAACAGCTTCGCTCAATTTTGCCAGATATACAGGCATATAGACCTTATTCGCATTATCTCCCGCAAGCCGTTTTCCGCACAGTCCCAGTATCCAAACATCATTTTTTTCTTTTAAATCATTAGCGGCTTTTCTTCTCATTCCTCCGTTTTTTCCGCCCTTACAGCAGGCTAAGGTCAATATTCCGTTCTCAACGCAAGGCGCCAAGCCCGAATCATTCGTCATTGCATATACATATAATACGTTTTTTTTCATATTGTACCTCTCTTCTTACATTTATTCTAACATACAATAAATGCAAAAAATTGTACAGCAAAAAGTTGAAGCCGCTTTTCGCTGTACAATACATTTATCCCAATATTTCCTCGATAAGCCTTGCAAGCTTTGTGGCTTTTTCTTCGAGCACTGCCTGATTTTTGCCCTCTATCATAACTCTTACAAGAGGCTCCGTGCCGGATGGGCGTATGAGAACTCTGCCCTCACCGGCAAACTCCTCCTCAAGCTTTTTACATTCCTCTGCAATCTGCTCATTTTCAAGATATTTATCCTTGTTTTCCGGCTTTACAACCGCGTTTACAAGCACCTGCGGCAAAACCTCGACAAGCGACGCCGCCTCAGACGCCTTTATGCCCGTCTTTTTAAGAACCGCAAGGAACTGCAGCGCACTTACAAGTCCGTCGCCGGTAGTGTTGTGGTCAAGGAATATGATGTGTCCGGACTGCTCACCGCCCAGGCAATAGCCCTTATCAAGCATTTCCTCAAGCACATAACGGTCACCCACCTTTGTGCGCGGTATGTTAAGACCGATTTTGTCTCCGGCTATAAACAATCCCAGATTACTCATTACGGTTGCAACAAGCGTATTCTGCTTCAATACCCCATTTTCCATCATATACTTTGCACATACCGCCATAATCTGATCGCCGTCTATAAGCTTTCCGTTTTCATCAACTGCAAGAAGTCTGTCTGCATCACCGTCAAATGCAAGACCTACATCAGCACCGATTGAGGTTACATATGCCTGTAAGCTTTCCATATGAGTTGAGCCGCATTTCGCATTTATGTTTACACCGTCCGGGGTATTATGTATCGCTTCGACATTTGCGCCGAGTTTATTGAGCGCCTTAAACGCTGTCCGGTAGCTCGCGCCGTTTGCACAGTCTATTGCAATCTTCATTCCGCGCAGATCGCAGTCTATCGTTGAGCATGCGAATGCCACATAGTCCTCAACAGCGTTATGATTGGCGCTTATATATCCAACCTTTCCATGTGTCGGAAGAATTTCTATCTTCTTTTCACCTCTTATATAAGCCTCAATTTCATCCTCAACCTCATCCTTAAGCTTATATCCTTCACCGTTAAAGAACTTAATACCGTTGTACTCGCATGGATTATGAGATGCGGAAATTACCACTCCTGCATCCGCCTTATATTTTCTTGTAAGATATGCAACTGCCGGCGTAGGAATAACTCCGAGGGGAATAACCTTAACTCCAACGCTGCACATTCCTGCCGTTAATGCCGCCTCAAGCATATCTCCCGATTTTCTTGTGTCCTTGCCTATAAGGATTCTCGGACGCCTCTTTAAATCCCTTGTAAGAACATATGCGCCGCATTGACCTACCTTAAAAGCTAGCTCCGCTGTCAACTCAACATTTGCCACACCCCTGATGCCGTCTGTACCAAACATTCTTCCCATAATATTCAAATCCTTTCAAATTATCCTATACTTTCTATATATTTTTCCGCTTTTGCAATAGCATCTAATGTTATCTGCTTCGCCGGACCGCCTATTACCTTTCTGTCATTGACACAGGTTTCCATAGAAACCGCATCATATATATCATCATCTATTATATCTGAGAAGGATTTCATCTCTGTCGGAGAAAGGTCTGTTATCGCCTTATTGTTCTGTATGCAATAGAATACCATATTCCCGATTACCGCGTGAGCATCTCGGAAGGGAAGCCCCTTCTTCACGAGATAATCCGCTGCATCCGTGGCGTTTGTAAAGCCGCCCTTTGCCCCCTCATACATATTATTCACATTTACTGTCATTGTTCTTATCATATCGCAGAACACCGGCAGGCAAAGCTTAACGGTATCGATACTGTCAAATATCTGCTCCTTGTCCTCCTGCATATCCTTATTATATGCAAGGGGAATACCCTTCATCATTGTCAGCAGTCCCATAAGATTGCCGTAAACGCGTCCCGCCTTACCTCTTATCAGCTCGGCAACATCAGGATTCTTTTTCTGCGGCATTATTGACGAGCCTGTCGAATATGCATCGTCCATTTCAACGAATGAAAACTCGTTGCTTGACCAGAGAATAAGCTCCTCGGAGAAGCGGCTGGCATGCATCATTATTATTGCAAGACAGTTTGCAAGCTCAATCACAAAGTCCCTGTCCGAAACGCCGTCAAGCGAATTCATTGTTATATCGTCAAAGCCAAGCATTTCCGCAACAAATCCGCGGTCAAGGGGATATGTAGTTCCTGCAAGCGCACCCGATCCAAGCGGCATAATATTTGTTCTTTTCCGGCAGTCAGCAAGCCGCGAATAATCACGCTTAAACATCTCATAATATGCCATGCAGTGATGAGCGAAGGTTACAGGCTGTGCCTTCTGCAGATGAGTGTATCCCGGCATTATTGTATCAATATGCTTTTTTGCAAGCTCCGCAAATGTGCTCATTGTTTCAATAAGCATTCCCTCTATCTCCGCAGTTTCGTCCATAAGATACATTCTTATGTCAAGAGCTACCTGATCATTTCTGCTTCTGCCGGTGTGAAGCCTTTTTCCCGCATCGCCTATTCTGTCAGTGAGGATTTTTTCGATATTCATGTGTATATCCTCGGCATCAATGAGAAAT
>JAQXTR010000070.1 GCA_029219585.1 Clostridiales bacterium | reverse complement strand
TGCAGCAAAACGCAAGTTTTGCTGCACCCCCATTTTTTATCCCTCTTTTGGTTTATCAACCAAAATCATGTCTTGTACCGGCATTGATGTTGTATTTTTCGAATATGCATACAATTTGTTCTTTTATAACATCCACAAGCGCACCGGATATCAATTCACATCTTATATCCATAGTCGCTGCCTCCTTTCAAGTATATTATATCATTTCTCATAGAAAAATACAATAGAAAAATCTAATATATATTTAATTAGATTTTTATAATATAATATTATACAAGAGGTGAATATTATGGCGTTTGTACCGAAGAAAACTAAACAGAAAACAAAAACTTGTTATAAATCCTTATATATGACAGAAGAATTAGCCGAAAAGCTGAACAAATTGGCTGCCGATAATGATACCAGCTTTAATAATATTGTAATAAGTATAATCGAAGATTTTTTTGAACAAGAAAAAATATAATTTTATAAATGGAGTCGGATAACCGCCGACTCCGTATTTTTATGGTCTGTTATATGGCCTGTAATTACCGCGCATCAGGATATTAAATATTTTATCCCCAAAATTACCGGAGACTTTTTTTTATTTTTTGCAACATTTTTTTTATTTGAAAAGTGTTATATATGTAGCTACAAATTTTTAATTTTTATTTAAAGGAGATAACTGGTAATATGAAAATGAACAGACTTATGGCGGCAGCTCTTGCGCTGTCCTGCGCCTTCACTGCGTCAGCATTTGCCACAGTGGAAACAGAAACCACGGCTGAGCCTTCAGCAACAGCCGCCGCACCTGAACAAACCGCAGAAGCAGCAAGTGAAGCTTCGTCGGAACAGGCAACAGAGGCGGCATCGGAAGCCCCGGCATCAGAGCCTGCTGTTGATATAAATGCTCCGAAGCTTTATGAACGGCCCGAATTTATTCCGGTGCCCACGCCGGAGCCCGGTGAAACTCCGCAGGCAAGCGAGGAAGCGGAATCGGCAGCGCCGGAGCAGACAGAAGAAGCTGAACTCTTAACAGACAGTGCGGAGGACGATACAGATGCGGACGCGGAGAACTCTGACGAAGCAGCTTCCGAACAGCCGACCGAGGCAGTGCCCTCCGAAGCGGCAACAGAAGATCCTGCGGCAACAGTATCACCTACCGCAGCGCCTACTGCAGAGCCGACGGCAGCTCCTACCCCGCTGCCTTCCAAGCAGACGGCAGCGCTTAACAGCCTGTTAAAAACCGTTTCACTCGATTCAAAATATACCGATACTTATTATGCGGATATAAAAGCGGTTATTATAGAGGTATCGGAAAACAGCTATACATACGGCAATGAATATGATGCAGTATATGACGGCACGGCTCTTACGGAAAGACAGTTTAAAAACCTCATGGCGGGATATGTCAGTCAAACACTGGAAGAACTTGATGTGACAGCATCAGACGGAACTCTTTACGGCATTCTTCCGAAAATATCGATAAGAATATGCCCGGAGGTATCCGTAACAACCACGCCCGTATTTGAAAAGAAGGCGACAGAGTACGCTTCTAATACTGAGTGGTATTACTTCCCGGAATATACCGCAGTGACAAATATAACCGCACCCACCCCCACACCGACAGCTTCACCCACAGCCACTCCCACAGCCACCCCCAAGCCGTCAGCAACAGATTCTCCCAACAACAGCGGCACGGGCAGACCGTCATCAGGCGGCGGCAGCTCACAGATTGCGCCGGGTATCGGTGCGGGCGGTTCAGGCTCAGCCAGCCGCGGCTTTACCGATCTTGACAGCGTGCCATGGGCAAAGACAGCAATTAATACGCTTGCTGAAATGGGTATTCTGCACGGACGCTCCGAAACCGTGTTCGATCCGAACGCAAACATTACAAGAGCAGAATATGCAAAGCTTGTGTGCACCGCTCTGAATATCCCAAGCAGCCTCGGCGGCAAGACCTTTACCGACGTAAGCGCCTCTGACTGGTTCTACCCCTATGTCATGACCGCTGCGGCACACGGAATTGTAAACGGAGTTTCCGACACTGCCTTTGACCCCAACGCCGTAATAAAGCGTGAGGACATGGCGGCTATGCTTTACAGAGCAATAAAAGCTGCGGGCAGAACGATCCCTGACGGAGAGGCAAAAAGCTTTGTGGACGAGGGCAGCATATCGGACTATGCAAAGGAAAGTGTAGCAGCGCTCAGCGGAGCGGGCATTATAAACGGAATTTCGGATACCGAATTCAGTCCCGCAGCAACCGCAACCCGCGCGCAGGCAGCAGCGATAATATATCAGTATTTCATCGCAGCGGGTATAAAGTAAGCTATGCGTAATGTATAAGAATAAAACGGGTACTTTGCAGCTCAAGCCGTCTGCGAAGTACCCGTTTTATGTGTTACTGTAATTATATTTTTAACCGTTCTTCAAATCTCTGAGAGTGTAATCCAACGGCTTTGAATGCTCAAGATATTCAAGCATCCTGTCACAGTCCTCCGTGCATATATACAAATCACTGCAGCCGCGCTTGATAAAGCCCTCATCCGTACAATGCTCCATAAACGCCATGAGGTTGTTGAAATAGCCGTCAATATTATACAGTGCAATCGGCTTTTCGTGACGCTTGAGCTGCTTTAATGTCAATACCTCATAAAATTCCTCAAATGTCCCTATTCCGCCCGGTACAATAATGAAGGAGTCGGAAGCATCCTCCATCAGCTTTTTACGGTCGCGCATGGACTCGGTAAAAATCAGCTCGTCGCATTCACCGTAAATAGCCTCAATCGATTCGTCACGGAAGAATGAAGGGATCACCCCCGTTATTTTTCCTCCGCCCTTCTTAAAGCCTCTTGCGGAAGCGCCCATCAGTCCGTTTGCCCCCGCGCCGAATATCAGCTCATGCCCCGCTCCGCCAAGCTCAGCGCCAAGCCGCTCAACCATATCAATATAGTGTGGATTAATATCGTTACTCGCCGCGCCGAATATACAAATCTTCATAAAATATCGTTCCTCCAACTCATATATATTTATCTTAAAATCAGATAGCCTGTATATACCAAATAAATACAGCATAATAAAATACCTTCCCGTCGTCCGAACTTTTTGCCGGTAAGGCAGAACACAAAACCCAGGGCATTAACCCCAAGCATTATAAATGTGTCAATCAGTGCTTCGGGCACAACTCCTATAGGATTGGCTGCCGAGGATAAGCCCATAACGAATGCAAGGTTGAAGATTGACGAGCCCACAACATTACCTATGGCAATGCCGCTCTCGCCCTTCCTAGCCGCAATAACCGAGGTGACAAGCTCCGGTAACGACGTACCTATCGCAACGATTGTTAAGCCCACAAGAGTTTCGCTCATTCCCAGCATAAGTGCTATCTTGCGGGCACTGTTTACAACGAGCTGACCGCCCGCAATAACAGCCGCCAGACCAACTATTATAAATAATATGCTCTTAATGAGCGATATAGACTTTTCATCAGTCTCCGCAGCTTCACGTTTTTTAGCCGCACTGTATACAAGGAGGCTCATATAGCCCGTAAATATAACAAGCATAATGATGCCGTCTAGTCTTGACACCGTACCGTCTATACACATAAGTGCCGAAACAAGCATTATCCCCAGACACACCGGAAAATCACGCTTAAGCACTACCTTGTCCACCGCAAACGGCGCAATCGCCGCGCTCAGACCGGCAACGACAAGCATATTGAACGAGTTTGAGCCGACAATATTTGAAATGGCAATCTCGTTGCTTCCGCTGAATCCCGCCGTAATGCTCACCGCAGCCTCCGGCGCACTTGTCCCCATTGAAACTATCGTGAGTCCGACAATAACGGACGGCACTCCGAGCAGCCTTGCCACAGATGACGAACCGTCAACAAACACATCCGAGCCCTTGACGAGCAGAACGAAGCCGATTAAAAGTAAGATAACTGTTAATATCATATTTTTCTTTCCCTTCTTCTGTAAATTAAGCAGTTGTCATGTGCAAAAAGAAAGACCTTTATTGCACATATATTATGTACAATAAAAGTCTTGCAATTTCATTACGATACTGCCCAATAACCTGTCGGGCGGGTGTGACGCACCGTACACACAGCCGTCAGGCCATGCTGCTACTCCCTTTTATTACTGTTATTATAGCAAAAGGTCAGCGATTTGTCAATATTTTTTACATACTTTTTGACTTGTTTATACAAGCCTTCATCGCTTTCATAACCGCCGATCTCATTCCCTCCTCTTCAAGAACCGCAACGGCGTCTATTGTCGTACCTGCCGGCGAGCATACCATATCCTTCAGCTCTCCGGGATGCTTGCCCGTTTCAAGCACCATCCTTGCCGAACCCAGAACCGACTGTGCCGCAAAGGTATATGCCTGTGCGCGCGGCATTCCGCCCTGAACAGCCGCATCCGCCATAGCCTCGATAAACATAAATACATAAGCCGGTGATGAGCCGCTCACCGCCGTAACCGCATCCATAAGCGACTCCGTAACACGCTCCGCTCTGCCGAAGCTGTTAAATATCTCAAGCACCTTTGCCGTGTCAATCTCGTCCGCATTGGCATTTGGTACAACCGCCGCCATTCCCTCACCTACAAGCGCGGGTGTATTCGGCATCACTCTAACAAGCTTTAATTTATCGTTTTCAAAAGCCGTTTCAAGCTTTTCTATCGGCTGACCCGCAACAATTGAAATAACAATGGTATTATCCCTGACCTTATCCTTAATTCCTTCAATCACCTGATAAACCACATTCGGCTTCACGCACAGAAAAAGTATGTCTGCCGCCGCGGCATCCGCATTCGACGTTCCGGGCTTAATACCGTATTCATTTTTCAGCTCATTAATCTTTTCCTTATTCAGATCCGACACAATTATGTCCGACGGCTGCGCAATGCCGCCCGAAACAATGCCGCCGATTATCGCGCCGCCCATATTGCCCGCTCCGATAATTCCTATTGTCATATTCCCTGCTCAACTCCCTTATAAATTTATATCGCTACCGGAATCTTTGTCTTTAACTCGTGGTATTTATAATTTTCAAGTGTGAAATCCTCACGCGTAAACTCATAAAAATCCGTTTTGTCCGCCACGTGCAGAATCGGCGGATCGAAAGGCTTGTTTGCGATAATCTCCTCTATTACCGGCACATGCCTGTCATAAATATGTGCGTCCGCAATCACATGAACAAGCTCTCCCGGCTCAAAGCCCGTTGCCTTTGCAATCATAATAAGCAGTGCGCTGTACTGCACAACATTCCAGTTGTTCGCAGCAAGCATATCCTGAGAGCGCTGATTCAGTATCGCGTTCAGCTTATTGCCCGTCACGTTAAAGGTCACACTGTAAGCGCACGGATACAGGTTCATGTCCTTTAAATCCTCATGTACATATATATTTGTCATTATGCGGCGTGATGCCGGATTTGTCCTTAAATCATGCAGAACACGGTCCACCTGGTCAAATTCGCCGTCCGGATACTTATGCTTAACTCCGAGCTGATAGCCGTATGCCTTGCCGATTGAACCGTCCTCGTCCGCCCACGCATCCCAGATGTGGCTGTGGAGGTCATGAATGTTGTTTGATTTCTTCTGCCATATCCATAGTATTTCATCCACCGCGCTCTTTAAATAGGTACGGCGCAGTGTCAGAATCGGGAATTCCTCCGCAAGGTTATAGCGGTTGACGATGCCGAAGCGTTTTATCGTATGCGCCGCAGCGCCGTCCTCCCAGCGCGGACGCACCTCCAGATGCTCATCCGAAAAGCCGTGATCAATTATTTCACGGCAGTTTTTTATAAAAAGCTCGTCTGCCTTACTCATTATACCTCTCCGTTCTTAAGCTTTTCCAGATACTCGTCATAAGTGCACATTCTGTCGGTTATTGAGCCGTCAGCATTTATGCGTATTATTCTGTTTGCGATTGTGTTCATAAACTCGTGGTCATGCGAGGCGAAGATAACATTGCCCTTAAATGCCGCAAGACCGTTGTTTACCGCCGTTATGGACTCAAGATCAAGATGGTTTGTCGGCTGATCGAGAATAAGAACATTTGAGCCGAAAAGCATCATTCTTGAAAGCATACAGCGTACCTTTTCTCCTCCCGACAGAACCTGAACCTGCTTGAACACATCATCGCCCGAGAACAGCATTCTGCCCAGGAAGCCGCGTATATATGTTTCGTTCTGAGTTTCAAAGCCGGGCTTTGAATACTGCCTGAGCCAGTCGCACAGATTTAGGGTACAACCGTCAAAGAACTTTGAGTTGTCCTTGGGAAAATAGCTGCGCGAGGTGCTTATGCCCCACTTTATTGTACCCTCGTCCGGCTCAAGCTCCTCAGCCAGCAGCTGCAGAAGCGTTGTTACGGCGATTTCATTCTCACCGATAATCGCAATCTTATCACCGTGATTGAGCGAGAAGCTTACATTGTCAAGCACCTTTTCGCCGTTTACCGTCTTTGTAACGTCAGTTACCGTAAGGAGGTCCCTGCCCGCCTCTCTGTCCATCTCAAAGCCGACAAACGGATAACGTCTTGATGACGCAGGCATTTCCTCAACCGTGAGCTTATCAAGCATCTTGCGGCGCGCCGTAGCCTGCTTTGACTTTGATTTGTTTGCGGAGAACCTTGAAATAAACTGCTGCAGCTCCTTGATTTTTTCCTCGTTTCTCTTGTTCTGCTGCTTAATCATTCTCTGAACCATCTGTGAGGATTCATACCAGAACTCATAGTTGCCGACATACATTTTTATCTTACCATAGTCAATATCAACCATGTGAGTACATACGACATTCAAAAAATAACGGTCATGGGATACCACAATAACCGTACCCTCGTAATCCATAAGGAAATCCTCAAGCCACTCAACCGCCTCAATATCAAGGTGGTTTGTAGGCTCGTCAAGCAGGATAATATCGGGATGACCGAAAAGCGCCTGTGCAAGGAGAACCTTAACCTTCTCGTTTCCGCCAAGCTCTGACATCTGACTGTACATTATGCTCTCATCAAGTCCCAGTCCCTGAATAAGCTTTGAGGCATCGGCTTCAGCCTCCCAGCCGCCCATTTCGGCAAACTCCGTTTCAAGCTCCGCCGCACGAAGCCCGTCCTCCTCGGAGAAGTCCTCCTTCATATAAAGAGCGTCCTTTTCCTTCATTATGTCATAAAGCTTTTTATTGCCCATAATGACGGTATCCGACACCGAATACTCATCGAACTCAAAGTGATCCTGCTTAAGCACCGACATACGGCAGTTGGGATCGATAAAAATATCTCCGGTTGACGACTCCAGATCGCCCGAAAGCACACGCAGAAAGGTTGACTTTCCCGCGCCGTTCGCGCCGATAACACCGTAGCAGTTGCCCGGCGTAAATTTCAGATCGACATCCTTGAATAAGGGCTGTCCGTCAAAATTAACACTTAAATTTGATACTATAATCATTGCTTACCTCTTAAAATAAAAAATCTGTTCTATGTTATACTATAACATAGAACAGATTTTTTTTCAAGTGTATTTTGAATATTTATCAGCCTACTGCATTTATAAGCTCCCAATTTATTTCCGAGGTGACGCCGCATTTTAACGCATCTTCATTCATTCTCTTGTTTATATAGTAGTCAAGCATAGCCCTCTCAACATCCTGCTGTACAGCCGAATAATCCTCCGGCAGCTCAAGCCTTAAGATTACATGCCAGCCGTAATCCGACTTGCACAGTCCGAAGTCGCCTATCTCAGTATTAATGACACATTCCTCAAACTCAGGAACCATATCATTGTATGTGAATACATATCCGTTCGGGGACTGCTCAATTCCGGGGTCGGTTGAATTCTTCTTCATAAGCTCATCAAAATCCTCCCCGTTCTGAACCTTTTTAAGCAGCTCCTTTGCCGTCGCTTCATCCTCAACAAGAATATGCTTTGCGCAGAAGAAGTTGTTTTTATAGTATTCCTCTATATCCTTATCAATATCCTCCGCATTGCTCAGCTCCTCAACATATGTATCCAGCAAGGTGTTCTGATATGCAACGGCATTAAATAACTTATCAACAAAAGCCTTGCTGGGAGCATTCTCATATGATATAGCTTCCTGCTTATAGCTTTCCGCTTCCCGTACATATTTCTCAGTCGGCTCCAGTCCCAATGCCTTTGCCGCTTCGCCGCATATAAGTGCGTTTTCAATCTGCATCGCAGCCATTTGCTTTACATACCCGCGCTGTTCATCGCTCATATCATAGAATCCGTCCACAGATATCGCCGCAAGTCTTTCAAGGTCATTAATATTAACGATGATATTATTCACCTTCAGCGCCGTTAAATCGTCATTTCCGAAGGCTCTGTCAAGGATTGCCGCAGCCTGCGCGCGGGTTATTCCCTCCTCAGGCTTGAACACGCCTTCATCAAAGCCGTCCATTATGCCGTTTTCAACCGCTGACGCTATATATCCTTTCTCATCCTCCGAAAGCGCGTCAAGGTCGCTGAACCGTGCTTGTGCCGCTGCGGTATCAGCACTGCCCGCATCATAGCATTTAACCCTCACGATTGCAGCAGCAATATCCTTTCTCTTTGCCTCTCCTTCAGGCACAAGCATACCGTCTGCCGGTACAAAATATGCCGAAACAGCTCTTATATACGGCGCATACCACGCATCCTCCGCAACATCGCCGAAATCCGCCGATTGCGGTGAGAGTGCCGCCGCGCCCGCAAGCATTTTTGCAAACTCCGCTCTTGTCACCGTTTTTCCGGGAGGAAGCTTCCGTCATCGTAACCCTCAATTATTCCGCGCTCTGCCATGCTGTTTATATGCGCATATGCCCAATGGCTTTCATTTACATCGCCGAAGCCTGTCCCGACCGCCATCACCGCCGGAGCAGCCGTCATTGCCGATGCGGCAGCCAGCGCCGCGCACATTATTTTTTTCATCTTCACAGTGTATCACCCTTTCCGGATTATTTGTAATATCATTATATCATACATAAATGCAAAATACAACCTTTATTTTTCATTATTAAATTTGCCGCTTGACAAACCTCCCTGCGTATGGTATACTTATCACATCAAGGGAATCAAAAGGGGCGCACCACCGCGGGTACGGTTTCTTTTGATTCTTTTTTTATCTGATACGGAAGGGATGTGACGATATGATCACGGTATGCGGAAAAGAGCTTGAAGGGCTTGAAGGCAGAACAATAGTTGAAATGCTCAAAGAGCTGGGCTATAAAAACACATATATAGCGGTTGAAATGAACGGTGAAATCCTCAAAAGAGAAAATTATTCTTCAACCGTGCTTAAAGAAAACGACAGGCTTGAGGTTGTGAACTTTGTAGGCGGAGGCTGATTGCCGCCGCGGATATAATATATATTTTAAGATTCAAACGAAAGGGACTTATAAAAATGGCTGATATATTAAAGCTTGGAAACCACGAATTTACATCGAGATTTATTCTCGGTTCGGGCAAATATTCACTCGACCTGATTAAGGCGGCAGTCGAAAATGCGGGCGCGCAGATTATAACGCTCGCTCTGCGCCGTGCGGCAACGGGTAATGTTGCAAATATTCTTGACTACATACCAAAGGGCGTTACGCTTCTGCCCAACACGTCGGGAGCGCGAAACGCTGAGGAGGCTGTCAGGATTGCCCGGCTTGCACGTGAGGTCGGCTGCGGTGATTTCATTAAAATCGAATGTATAAGAGATTCAAAGTACCTCCTGCCGGATAACTATGAAACGGCAAAGGCTACGGAAATCCTCGCAAAGGAGGGCTTTGTTGTAATGCCCTATATGTACCCCGATTTAAACGCCGCGCGCGATATGGCAAACGCGGGAGCTGCATGTATAATGCCTCTCGGCGCTCCGATAGGCACAAACAAGGGACTGTGCACCAAGGATTTTATAAAGATACTTATAGATGAAATCGACCTCCCTGTTATAGTTGATGCCGGAATAGGCAGACCGTCACAGGCATGCGAGGCGATGGAGATGGGCGCGGCAGCCGTTATGGCAAACACCGCAATCGCAACGGCGGGTGACGTTCCGGCAATGGCAGAGGCATTTAAAAAGGCAATAGAAGCAGGCCGCGCGGCATACCTTGCAGGACCGGGAAGAGTTCTTGACAAGGGCGCGTCGGCATCATCTCCGCTCACCGGCTTTCTGGCAGACTGAGGAGGGATACATCCATGACGGAAATAAAAGAGCTTGATCCCAAAAACAGAATAGACCATATGACATATCTTCCCGATATGGAGATTATAGCTTCCGACCTTGACAAAAAGGTTGTTGATGCTATGAATGCCTACGATTATACACAGTTTACCGCATCTGACGTAAAAAATGCGCTTAATAAGGATATTCTTTCACCGCGCGACTTTCAGGCGCTGCTCTCACCGGCAGCAGAGCCTTTTATTGAGCAGCTTGCACAGCGCGCGCAGCAGGAGACGAGAAAGCATTTCGGCAACTCGGTTATGATGTTCACACCGGTTTATATCGCAAATTATTGTGAAAACTACTGCATCTACTGCGGCTTTAATTGTCACAATAAAATCCGGCGCGCAAGGCTGAGCTATGAGGAAATAGAAAGAGAGTTTGAGGCAATCTCAAAGACCGGGCTTCAGGAGGTTCTGCTGCTGACGGGAGAAAGCAGACAGGGCTCGGATGTAAAATACATAGGCGAGGCATGCAGGCTTGCCCGCAAATATTTCAAGGTTATAGGGCTTGAGGTTTACCCGATGAATTCCGATGAATACGCCTATCTTCACGAATGCGGCGCTGACTATGTAACGGTATTTCAGGAAACCTACAACAGCGACAAATATGAAACGCTCCACCTTGCCGGGCACAAGAGAATATGGCCCTACCGCTTCCATGCGCAGGAGCGCGCAATAATGGGCGGTATGCGCGGTGTCGGCTTTGCGGCTCTGCTCGGACTTGACGATTTCAGAAAGGACGGCTTTGCAACGGGCTATCATGCGTATCTTCTTCAGCAGAAGTACCCCCACGCAGAAATTGCAATCTCATGTCCCAGACTGAGACCAATTATAAATAACGACAAAATCAATCCCAGGGATGTGCATGAAAGGCAGCTTCTTCAGGTGATATGCGCATACCGCCTGTTCCTGCCGTTTGCAAGCATCACAATTTCAACGCGTGAGAGCAACGTGTTCAGAAAGCATATCATCTCAATTGCGGCAACGAAGATTTCCGCCGGGGTGTCCACCGGTATAGGCGGTCATGTCGAGGGCGAGGAGGCAAAGGGTGACGCTCAGTTTGAGATTAACGACGGCGCATCCGTTGATGATGTATATAAGGAAATAGAGGAAATGGGTATGCAGCCCGTTATGAGTGATTACATATATGTATAATAAGCTGATTTGTATAACGAGCCGTAATCTGTGCGGCGGCGGTTTCATACAGCGCGTAAGGGATATTCTTGATATGGGTATCCCTGTTATTCTGCGCGAAAAGGATATGACGGAGAAGGAATATTTTAAGCTCCTTAATGAAATAGACAGGCAGGACATAACCGCGCACAGCTTTCCCGATGCGGCAAGGTCATTCGGATGCAGAAAAATACATCTGCCCCTCCCCCTTCTTGAGCGCGCCGATATTTCCGGCTTTGAGCTTGTCGGCTCATCTACCCATTGTGCACAGCAGGCAAAAAGGGCGGCAGAGCTTGGGGCATCATATATAACCGCCGGACACATATTTAACACCGAATGTAAAAAAGGTCTTGAGCCTCACGGTCCGGAGCTGCTTACGGAAATATCCCGCTTGGTGAACATTCCCGTCTATGCCCTCGGCGGCATATCCCCCCTCAATGCCGCACAATGCACGGCAGCAGGAGCATACGGTGTGTGCGCCATGAGCGGATTTATGAAATGTCGGGACTTATGCGCATATATAGAAGGGTACAAGCATATATTAGGCTGAAAAACAAATTCTAAGGAGCCTGATATTAATGAAAAAGACATTATTCTCATCATCACTTATAGTTCTCGCCTGCCTTCTGGGCGCCTGCACCTTAAAGCTTACGCCCATGCCCGACGCGCCCGTGCCCTCACAGGAGGTATCGCAGACACCGCTTCTGGGCAAGGCGCAGATTTCCTGCCAGAGCGCGGAGAGGTGGGCTGCGGCTCATAACGCGCCGCAGCTTTTTATCGACCTTGCCCCATACTACTGGGACTACGGTGATCAAACCGGCATAAGGCCCGAGGTAATGTATGCGCAGGCAGCGCTTGAAACGGCATACGGAAATTTCGGCGGCAGGGTTACACCGGACATGAATAACTTTGCAGGGATAAAAAAGGCGGATGCTATAAGCGATGCGACGGAGGATCATGAAGCATTCCCGACGGCAGAGGACGGCGTACGCGCCCACTACAACCATATGTGCGCATACACCGGTCTTGACCCCGTAGGCGATCCCCACAGCCGTTATTACCTTGTGCTTTCCTCCGACCGGGCGGGGACGGTAAAATATGCTGAGGAGCTTGGCGGACTCTGGTGTCCGGCTGCCGATTACGGTGAAAAGATTGTGAATATATTCCTTTCGGATATGTACAATTATTAAGCGTTTTTATGCTTTAAATTCACTTGACATCTCATTCTGTCTGTGTTAAAATTAGAATAATCAAATTAAAACAATGGAGGCTTTAATTATGTACAGTGATATAGTAAAAAAGGGTGTTGAAAAAACACCTCACCGCTCGCTTTTCAAGGCAAGCGGTCTTACGGATGAAGAAATAGAGCGCCCGTTAATAGGTGTTGTATGCTCAAAGAACGAGATTGTTCCGGGGCATGTTCACCTCGGACAGATTGCCGAAGCCGTTAAAGCCGGTGTACGTCTTGCAGGCGGTACTCCGCTGGAGTTTCCGGCAATCGCGGTATGCGACGGTATCGCAATGGGACATGTAGGCATGAAATACTCGCTTGCATCACGTGAGCTTATAGCAGACTCAATCGAGTCAATGGCAATTGCACACGGGCTTGACGCGCTTGTTCTGATTCCGAACTGCGACAAGATTGTTCCCGGTATGATAATAGCCGCGGCAAGACTTAATATACCTGCCATCATCTGCTCCGGCGGTCCTATGCTCTCTGTTAATTACAAGGGCAAATTCCGCGACCTTAACACAAACTTTGAGGCAGTAGGCGCTTTCAAGGCAGGCACAATTGACGAAACAGAGCTTAAGAACCTTGAGGAGGCGGCGTGTCCGTCCTGCGGCTCATGCTCGGGTATGTTTACCGCAAACTCAATGAACTGTCTTACAGAGGTACTGGGTATTGCACTTCCCGGCAACGGAACAATTCCGGCAGTATACTCGGAGAGATTAAGACTTGCAAAGCATACAGGTATGCAGATTATGCAGCTGCTTGAAAAGAATATCCGTCCGCGCGACATCATTACGCCGGACTCACTCTATAATGCGCTGAGAGTTGATATGGCGCTTGGTTGTTCAACAAACTCAATGCTCCACCTCCCGGCTATCGCTTATGAGGCAAAGTGTCCGATCACGCTTGACTACGCTAACGAAATCAGCGAGGCAACACCGAATCTGTGCCATCTTGCTCCCGCAGGCGAGCATCATGTTCAGGATCTCTATGCCGCAGGCGGCGTTACGGCTGTCATGAACGAGCTTTCAAAGGCAAATCTCTTAAAGCTTGACACCATCACCGTTACAGGCAAAACACAGGGCGAGAACATAGAAGGACACGAGGTTAAGGATTATACTGTAATAAGACCCCTTGACAATCCGTATTCAAAGACAGGCGGCATTGCCGTACTTAAGGGCAATCTGGCAGTTGACGGCTCAGTTGTAAAGCGCTCGGCGGTTGCTCCTGAGATGCTTAAGCACGAGGGACCGGCAAAGGTATTTGACAGTGAGGATGAGGCAATCGCGGCTATATATGCAGGAAAGATTGTCGCAGGTGACGTTGTTGTTATCCGTTACGAGGGCCCGAAGGGCGGCCCGGGCATGAGAGAGATGCTCTCCCCCACCTCCGCTATCTGCGGCATGGGGCTTGACAAGGAGGTTGCGCTCATAACCGACGGACGTTTCTCAGGCGCGACACGCGGCGCGGCGATCGGCCATGTTTCCCCGGAGGCAGTTGAAGGCGGTCCTATCGCATTCCTCAAAGACGGCGATATAATCGAAATCGACATCATGAACGGTATCTTAAATGTTAAGGTATCGGACGAAGAAATGGCGCAGCGTAAAATCGGCTGGAAGCCGAACGAGCCGAAGATCAAAACAGGCTATTTGAGACGCTATTCAAAGCTTGTTTCATCAGGTATGCAGGGTGCTGTAATGCTTGACGATTAA
>JAQXTR010000069.1 GCA_029219585.1 Clostridiales bacterium | reverse complement strand
ATGGAGGTGCTTTTATGATTACCAAAAATGCAATGCAGTTGAAAGCATACATTAAAAAGAAAGCTGCGGAAAAAAATATTTCGGCACAGCTTGTTATGCAGAATTATATGCTTGAGAGGTTGCTTGAACGAATATCTCTATCAGAGTATAAGCCGAATTTTATTCTGAAGGGCGGCTTTTTAATATCGGCTATTGTCGATCTTGATACACGAGCTACAATGGATTTGGACACAACCATAAAAGGCTATGATTTAACAATATAAAATCTGCAACAGATATTTGAAAGTATTTGTTCGATAAAGGTCGATGATGATGTCACTTTTGAGATATACAATGTGAGCGAAATCCGTGAAGGTGACGAATATCCGGGCTATCGGCCACACCTCAAAGCATACATATACTCTATTCTCTGCGTGGTAATGAGTGCGATATAAATATTTTGAGGCAGGCGTTGGAACAGACAGCCGCAAAGCGTGGCTCTGCTGATGCGTTAAGGGATTATAAAGAGATAATCAAATCTGTTTCGGAAAGTGAATCAATGCAGAAGTTTTGGAACAAATACAGACAGGATTTCAGCTATGCCGCCGATATAACATTTGAAACGGTGTGCGATAAGATTATTAAAATAATGGACAAAATTAAATTCTAATAAAAATGAATATTGATACATTGAGCAGGTCTTTTTTGATGCTCTTTTCACTAAGTTTTCTTCATTGTATTTACTATAGAAAACTTAGTGAAAAGCATATATTTAATCTATCTTTTTCAGTATCATTGTGTACGAATCAAAATCGCGGGTCTCAAATTCAGGCTCAATACCGCAATACATCAGCTCATCGCCGCCGTATTTCTTTCCTGTTGCCGTATCAAGATAATCCGCGTCCGCGTCAAGACCCTTCAGCCTGATTTTTGCCTCGATCGTGTTACCTACAGACAAAATTCTTGCGGCATAGAAAAATACCTCGCTCTTGTCCTTTGAAACCATTTCCCATGAGCAGTAATTTGTTTCATACGGGCTTAATATTCTGTAAAAATCACCCGTTCTCATAAGCGTGCGAAGACCCTTGTTTACTTCAATCTGACGCTTTATATCCTCATGCTCCTCACCGCTCATTTTCGTTATATCCAGCTCATAGCCGAATACTCCGGCATACGCCGTATCTCCCCTCATCTTAAGTGATGTTACACGTCCGTTCTGGTGATTCGGAACGGCTGTTACATGGGCTGATATTGCCGAAACGGGATAACCGATTGAGGTTGAATACTGTATCTTAAGACGTGCAACGGCATCTGAATTATCGCTTGTCCAAATCTGGGGCATATACGCAAGGACACCCGCGTCATAGCGGCCGCCGCCGCTGCTGCAGCCCTCAAACAGAACATCCGGGAAAGCGCCTGTTATCGCATCCATGATTTTATAGAAGCCGAGGGTATAGTCATGGTTATAGCCCTCATACGGCATATCAGTCATCGGACGGTTCATATCCCACTTCACATATTCAATGTTTGCACTTTTGAGTATACTGCATACGGCATTAATAACATAGTCGCATACATCATCACGGCTCAGATCCAGTATAAGCTGATTGCGGCTCAGCGCAGGTACTCTGCCCGGAACCGAAATCGCCCAGTCAGGATGCGCGCGGTACAGATCCGAATCGGGGTTTACCATTTCAGGCTCGAACCACAGTCCGAACTTCAGTCCTTCCTCGTTTATCCTCCTTGCCAGTCCGTCAATTCCCGACGGGAGCTTTTCAGTATTTACAAACCAGTCGCCAAGTCCTCTGAAGTCATCGTTTCTCTGACCGAACCATCCGTCGTCAAGGACGAAAAGCTCCACTCCTACCTCCTTTGCCTGCTTTGCAATGGAAATAAGCTTTTCCTCCGTAAAATTAAAATATGTCGCTTCCCAGTTGTTTATAAGGATCGGTCTGTCCATATGCGCCCACTTGCTGCGGCAGAGATTTTCACGGTATACGTCATTAAGCTCTCTTGAAATGCCGCCTATGCCGTTATCGCTGTAGCACACAATGCACTGGGGTGTCGCAAAGCTCTCCCCACTCCCAAGAGTACGCTTGAACATAAACGGATTTATTCCCTGCTGTACTCTGATATTACCGTACTGGTCGCACTCAACCGAAGATGAATGATTTCCGCTGTAAACAAGTGAAAAGCTGTATACTCCGCCCTTATCCTCGTCTGCATTTTTCTCCGCAACCATAATAAACGGATTGATGCAGTGACTGATCCCGCGCGCATTTGAAACATCGAATTTCATACCCTGAGTTATACTGCATCGGGTAAACTCTCTTTCTCTGAGCCATGCGCCCGGGAAATAAATGAGGTCATAATCGCCCTTTGCAATGTCCAGACTTGCGCTGTATGCCGAATCAAGCTCTATATCGCTGTTGGATATATTAATGATCTCCGCACTTCTTAAAATAACATCATACTCGTCAAAGACCGTGTATGATAAAACCACCGTAAGCCCGGCAATATCATCCGCAAGCGTCAGCTCCAGAGTCTGCACCGACTTATCGCCGACAAAAACTGACGGCATACCCTTAATCAGGGGCGCAAAGTTCTCCTTTATACGAAATCCTTTGTATCTGAGCTGTGAAACACAGTTTCCCGATACGTTCTTAACAGAATATGCCGGTTTCCTGAGATCATTATAGCCGTATGACGGATATTCCTGACATACGCATTCAAGCGTGATGTTATTTTCGCTGTACGCCGTCATGGCAAGCTGCCGGGGTGCCGGAGCGGAATACGCTCTGTCCTTTAGCTTTTTTCCGTAATAAACATGCACCGGATCACCCTCGGAATTAACCGCTATTATATAACTGATATTCTTTCCCTGCAAATGAAATGTACCATTATTCTCTAATATCATAATGCTTTACTCCAATCGTTTTTTTATATTCTAACACACACGATACCTTATGTCAAGTGGCAGGAAAACAATTTTTTACTTATATTTAGCGCATATAAGCGGCTCAATTTCATACGGTGCGGAACGCAGTCCCGTCATATATTCCTCCTCCGTTCTGAAAAACGGACAGCCCATGCATAGCCCCCGCCTGCTCGGAAAATTATAAAACTGCTTCAGAACAAGGCATGAATACATGGTTCCGTTGCCGACAAGGAAGCAGCAGTCGGTATTTCTGCCGCGGGCATCCGGATTATAATTGTTTTTCCGTGTTTTGTTTTTCAACAGACACACTCCCCTCACGCTTCAAATATATATTCTTCTCTCACACTGTCAATTATTTTTTGCTCAGCTTCCTTTTCACAATGCATACAGAAAAATATTCCGTTTACATCGTAAAACTCCTCACAGGGTCTTATTTCGGCGCCGCATACGC
Source organism: Clostridiales bacterium (assembly GCA_029219585.1). Lineage (GTDB taxonomy): Bacteria > Bacillota > Clostridia > UBA1381 > UBA1381 > Ornithomonoglobus. The sequence goes on along the minus strand of JAQXTR010000069.1, from coordinate 6,264 downwards.
TGCAGAACGTACCTGCCGCCTCATTCCCGTAAAAGTCCTCCCCGTAATTTCCCGTAACATATCTGTCTATGGCATGTCCTATTTCAGGATCACTCAATGAATAAATCATGCAGTCTGCATCTCCTTTCTCTCTGCGCTCGGCTCTCCGGTTTTCTACCCATCCGAACCGCACATATATATTTATCTCCTTTTTTTACTGCTGCAAGCATATTATACCACACATTTGTGTTAAAATCAATGCCTTTTATGGTACACTCGTGAGTATCTACAGCAAAACATACAACCCCCGCTCCGCTATATTTTTTAAAATCGGCAAAATTTGACTTGAAAAAATATTTCTTTTGTAGTATAATTCCTCTTGTATAACAGTTATCGGAAAGGATAGTGTCTTTTATGGCAACGTGGATAGTACATCTCAGAATTGCCGATGAGTATCTCAGACGCGGACTTATTCCCTGTGAGAGGGATTTTATTCTCGGCTCGGTGGCGCCGGACTGCGGCTACGGTGTTAAGGACAGCTACGGCGATTTTATGCCCCCGCCCGAAATTACCCACTGGGCGCCCGGAGGCGTCAAGCTCTACTGCGAATACTGGAAGTTTATGGACGAGTATCTGACAGGTAAAAAGGACAGTATTGACTACTGGTTTTATCTGGGCTACTATGTGCATCTTACCACCGACATTATGTGGTCTACCATGATGTATCTGCCCACGAAAATAACATACGCGGATCAATATGAAAAAAATCCTGATTTCCTTAGGATAATAAAAAAAGACTGGTATGATCTCGATTTCAAATTTCTGCGTGATCATCCCGATTTCAGACCGTATTCAATTATAAAAAATGCCGGAGAGGTAAAGGACTACCTCCCCTATTACGAGCCGGGACAGCTCACGGCGCAGATACGTTTTATCGGTGATTATTACAGTGATCCAAAGGATCGCATTCTAGACAGAGAATATCCGTATCTCAGCGAAAAAAACATGAATAAGTTCATTGAGTGCGCCGCAAAGCTGATCGATTTTGACCTTAACAAAAAACATTTGCTTTAAATTCTATTTTTATGACTTTACCTTAAGTCTTATCCTGTCCGCAACCATTGCGATAAATTCGGAGTTCGTCGGCTTGCCCTTTCCGGTGTTTATTGTGTAGCCGAACACCTCCTCCATTGTCTGCGGCTTGCCGCGGGTCCATGCAACCTCAATCGAATGGCGGATTGCACGCTCAACGCGGCTTGAGGTTGTCTGATATGCCTTTGCGATTTCCGGATAAAGCTCCTTTGTTATGTAGTTCAATAAGTCCATATCCTTTACCACCATCATTATTGCGGTTCTGAGATAATGATAACCCTTGATATGCGCCGGAACGCCAAGCTCATGTATGTATTCCGTCACAAGACTTTCAAGGTCGTATGCCGTGTCGGCTATTGATTCCGGCACCACCGCTTCATGCGTCTTTTTTACACCGCACAAATCGCGTATCACTCCACACATACTCTCCTTGCTCTGCGGCTTTATCAGAAAATATGCAGCACCGTATCTCGCCGCTACCTCGAAAAGACTTCCCAGGGTGGATGCCGTGTTCATTATAAATATTGGCTTTTTCTGAATATCCAACGCGGACATACGCCTTAAAACGCCTATACCGTCAAGCTTCGGCAAAATAGCATCAAGCAGAACAACGTCCGGCTTTGTTTCCTCTATCATTCCCAGCGCCTCAATACCATCTGTGGCAATGCCTGCACAGCTGATGTCATTTGTCGATTTTAAGTAGTCCTCAAGCTCCTTTGCATATTTTTCGTCATCATCGACAATAAGTACCCTTACATTTTCCATTTTAATTTCCTCCGTTTCGTATTCTTAAAAATCTTATTTTTCTTGGTTTTTCAATCGATTGTGCTATAAGATTACCATAGCTGAGAAATATTTTCAATAAAAAATACAATACTTTATGTCAACCTCTCCATCGAAAAAAGGCACTTTGATGTAAATTTATAAGGCTTCTCACCTGCCTTAAATAATAACTTATTATTCATCATTTTTTTCATGTTTTCGATGATTATGTAAACCGCAAAAAAACAGACCGCCATGACGCAGTCTGTCTGTTTATCGGTTTTCATTTGTTATCTGTTTGCGGTGCCCAATGTATCCTCATATTCACATAAGCGCTCCAGCACCTGCGCAAACGGCGGAAATGCCGCTATCTCTCTCTGCAAGGTTTCCTCTGCATACTCAGGAAACATGCTGCGGTTTAACAAAATACGTCCGCCCTCGGTACGTCTGGTGAGTCTGTCCATAAAAAACCTTCTTTCTGTATATATTTACGATTAACTCTTACTTATATCTATTTTAGCATATTTCCTGTTTTATGTCAAGCAAATTCGCGCTTTGTTCATAAATTGTTTACCGTACCAAAGTGATATGCCCCTTATTCAACCACAGCATAGCACACCTTATCCTTGAATGCCACTCCGTACTTTATTATGTTCTTATAGCCCTGATTCCTTGCCTCCGCAGCATAATCCATGTCGTTTATCTGCTTTAGTGCGCGCGCCGCGGCGTCATCTGCTTTCTCATCACCTCTGCAGACCTTGAACTCAAGAATTACCGCATTCTGAGCAGTGTCCTGCTGATATAACATCAAATCACTTCTTCCGTTTCCGGCTTCACGATTTGACTTTACCTTATAATATATATTACCCGCAAGCAGTCCCGATACAAGTCCGTGATAGAATGACTCTTTATTATCATAAAAGCTTATGCTCGATTTTAAAAGCCTTGTTATCGGCCCGGCAAATCCTGCGGCATCACGGCTCAGCAATGCCTTATACAGTTCATCCTTGTTTACCGCACGTTTGTATGTGTCAAAATACTGCATTATTATATCGGTATAGCAGTCATGTATTTCAAGATTCGGTATAACCAATGAATATAATATCTTTGTGCCAGTCTTTTTAAATGCCTCTACCTTAAGATAGCCGGTAAAGAACAAAAAGCTCCATATGTTCTCATTACTCTCCGTCAGGTCGCCGTAGGTTACGGTTTCCTTCAGATACGTCCTGACGTTTCCGCCGTGTATCAACCGCTCCACTATAGCCTTTGTTTCATCATCTGACTGACCAATCAGCGTTCTTATGATGCTGTTTGAGCTTGTATTTGCCCACCACGGCACGGCAAACGCGTCCTTATCGCGCGCCCATGTCTTTATCTGATTCAATACGCTCCACGGGTTGTATACCTCACTCTTCCCGAATAAATATCCGTCGTACCAATCCTTCATTTCTCCGCGCTTTTGCTCTATATCATAATAGCGCATAAGCTCGTCAACCTCGCTCTGCACAAAGCCGAAGCTTTCGGAATAGCTGTCGGACAGTATTGAATTGACTTCAAGATTGTTCAGTCCCGTAAAAATACTCTCCTTTGATATTCTAAGACATCCCGTTATAACCGAAAATTCAAGCGCGGGATTTGTTTTGAGTGCAGAACCGAACAATGAGCGTATAAAACCACCCATTTCATCATAATAGCCCGAAAAATACGCGTCCTCAAGCGGCACATCGTACTCATCTATAAGGATGATCGTATTTACGCCGTAATACTGCTTAAGGCATAGGCTCAGAAGCTTAATCGCTCCGCTCCATTCGGCATCCTCGTCCATTTCTAAAATTCTGCGGTATTCACTTTTTCTCTCATCGTTTATTTTATCACTCTCAAGAATAAATTTATTACTGATAAACTGTCCCTGTATTTCATATTTCAGTTTTTTCAATGCTTCCGCATAATTGCCCTGTTTAGCGCATTTCATTGACAGCGTGATAACGGGGTGCGTGTTTCTGTACATTGCAAGCTCGTCATAATGCTCTGAAATCTTCAGTCCGTCAAAAAGATACGCATTATCCTTCTCAGTTATGTCAAAGAAATACCTGAGCATACTGAAATTAAGCGTTTTTCCGAACCGCCTCGGTCTTGTGATAAGATTATTCTGTCCGCCGTTATGGAGCAGCTCATATATAAGCATTGTCTTATCGACATAATAAAATCCGCTGTCTATAAGCTGTTTGAAATCCTCATAGCCTATCGGTATCCTTTTCTTTCCGTTATTAAGCAGCATATCCGCTCACCTCCCGCATATTTTATGATATAAGTATATCATAAATCTGCAATATTATCAACCGTATTTTTAAAATAAAAGCTATTGTCTTCACATAAAAAATCCTCAGAACAGAGCCTGCGCTCAGTCCTGAGGATTTCAGCTTCGCAGCTCTGATCCTCCGATTTAATATTACTTTTCACAGCCGGAACGGTCAAAGCCGTTTTATCACTAACTTATACGGACTTGCTCAAATCGATATTTCTTACCACATCCCTCACCTTAAGAACGTAGGACGGGGATACGGAAAGCTCATCTATTCCCATACGCAGGAAGGTTTCCGTAAGCGTGGTATCTGCTGCCAGCTCACCGCAGATTCCGATCCATGCTCCGTTTTTATGGGCATTTTCGGCTGACATCTCAATCAGTCTGAGAACCGCCTCATGATGAGTATCGCAGAAGCGCTCAATGTTCGGATTCTGTCTGTCACAAGCCAGTGTGTACTGCGTCAGATCGTTTGTCCCGACGCTGAAAAAGTCAACCATAGGAGCAAGCTTGTCACTGATGATCGCCGCAGCGGGCGTTTCTATCATTATACCAAGCTCTGTATCCTTTGAATATTCTATATTATTCGCCTCCAGCTCTCGCTTTACTTCATCGCAGACAGAAAGTATCTCCTTCAGCTCCGCAACGCTTGTAATCATCGGGAACATTATCGCAAGATTTCCAAAGGCTGACGCTCTGTAAAGTGCTCTGAGCTGCGTTTTGAATATCTCCGGACGCGTAAGGCATATTCTTATGGCTCTGAAACCGAGAGCAGGATTTTCCTCCTTGCCCAGTCCGAAATAATCCACCTGCTTATCCGCGCCTATATCAAGAGTTCTGATAATAACCTTTTTGCCCCCCATACTCTGAGCCACCCTCTTGTATGCGGCAAACTGCTGGTCCTCTGTAGGATAATCATTGCTCTCAAGATACAGGAACTCACTGCGGAAAAGACCTATTCCTCCTGCATCGTTCATCAGTACCGCGCCTATGTTGTCAACGCTTCCTATATTGGCATATATGTTTATTTTTGTTCCGTCAAGGGTAATGTTTTCCTTCCCCTTAAGCTTCTGCAGCAGCGCCTTTTTCTCAAGATCGGCAATCTGCTTTTTCTCAGCTTTTTTGAGTGTTTCCTCATCCGGATTGACAATAATCTCGCCTGTGAATCCGTCCACTATCGCAATATCTCCGTCCTTAATCTGCGACAGAAATTCATCGCCCGCGCCGATTACAGCGGGAATATTCATATTACGCGCCAGAATTGCAGTGTGAGAGTTTGATGAACCGTGCGCCGTCACAAACGCAAGCACACTGTCCTTGTCAAGCGATACCGTCTCACTGGGAGCAAGGTCGTCAGCGCAGATTATTACCTTTTCATTACAGCTGCGCTCCGCCTCTGTGCCGGGCCGGGACAGACAGTCAATAAGCCTATTTGAAATATCCCTGACATCTGCGGCTCTTGCCTGCATATAGCTGTCGTCCATTGCCGCAAACATTTCGGCAAAGTTATCGGCGGTTACGGCTACCGCATATTCGGCGTTCACCTGCTGCGAATCAATGATACCGATTACCGCTTCATTATAATCCGCATCATCAAGCATCATCATGTGAATTTCAAATATCTGAGCGTTGGTTTCGCCCACCTCTTTAAGCGCCTTTTCATATATTGACTGCAGCTGCTCCACAGCCTCCGTCTTTGCCGCTTCGAGTCTTCTTTTTTCAGTCTCCGTATCCGTTATCTTAAGACGCTTAACACTTACATCCTTACGCTGAAACATCGAAATTTTTCCGATCGCAACAGCGCCGTAAACGCCTTTTCCGCAAAATTTAATCATAGCTCTACTCCTTTACAGATTTTCAGAGAAGAAGGCCTCCATTGCTTTAAGTGAAGTTTCCTCGTCGCCGCCGTCAACACTTACCTTAACCGTATCGGCATGCTTTACTCCAAGTCCCATAATTGCAAACAGCTTTGACGCCTCTGCGCTTTTGCCGTCTTTCTCAATAGTAACCTTGCTGTCAAGTGCCTTTACCGCCTTAACCAGAAGTCCCGCCGGTCTTGCATGAATGCCCAGCTCATCCTTAATTGTGTATTCAAATGTTTTCATATTACAATCTCTCCTTTATCAGTT
>JAQXTR010000068.1 GCA_029219585.1 Clostridiales bacterium | reverse complement strand
CATTACTTTTACCAATAGACAATTTTGCTGACAATTGATATAATACATCCAAGATATGAAATCGATTTCACATTCAAAACGAAGCTATAAAAAGAAAGAGGGTTGTATTATGGATTACAAAAAATCTGCTGCGGAAATTCTCTCAGCAATCGGCGGAAGCGACAACATCGTAAGTGCGGCGCACTGCGCGACACGATTAAGGCTTGTAATATCAGACAACACCAAGGTAAAAAAGAACGTTTTAGAGAATGTCGACGGTGTAAAGGGTGTTTTTGAAACATCAGGACAGCTTCAGATTATCATCGGCACAGGCACGGTCAACAAGGTATATGACGAATTTATCAGTGCGGCGGGCATTACAGCCGCGTCAAAGGACGATGTGAAAAAGGCTGCCGCCGCAAAGGGCAACCTTCTCCAGCGCATAATAAAGACACTGGGCGATGTATTCGTGCCGATTATTCCCGCAATCGTCGCGGGCGGTCTTATTATGGGCATCATGGAGGCTCTTAACTTCATGGCAAACAATGGGCTCATTTCGATAAATCAGGATGGATACTTTTTTCAGATAATCAATATGCTTTCAAATGCGGCATTCACCTTTCTGCCTATCCTTATCGGCTTCAGTGCGACAAAAGTTTTCGGCGGAAATCCGTATCTCGGAGCGGTGCTTGCAATGTTTCTGATACATCCAAGCTTGCAGAATGCCTATTCCGTTTCAACAGAAGGCGTCAAGCAGAGCTTTAGTATATTCGGATTGTACAGCGTCAACATTGTCGGATATCAAGGACACGTTATTCCTATTATTATGGCGTCGCTCATACTCGCTACAGTAGAGAAAAAGCTGCACAAAATCGTACCGGAAATTATTGACCTGTTTGTAACTCCGCTTATCAGCCTGCTTGTTTCGGGTATTCTTACCTTCACATTCATCGGTCCGTTATTTGTCGCTGTTGAAAACGGTGTGCTGTGGTTTGTCCAGTGGCTTATCACAATCCCGTTCGGAATAGGCAGCTTTATAATGGGCGGTCTTTATTCATCAACGGTTGTCGCGGGAGTTCACCATATGTACACAGTAATCGATATGGGACAGCTCGCACAGTACGGCTTGACGTACTGGCTGCCTATCGCATCAGCCGCAAATGTGGCACAGGGCGGCGCATGTCTTACGGTAGCATTAAAGAGCCGAAATGCTAAGATAAAAAGTATTGCGTTTCCGTCAGCTCTTTCATGTATGCTTGGCATAACCGAGCCTGCCATCTTTGGAGTAAATATCAGATTTATGAAACCGTTTGTGTGCGGCGCAATCGGCGGAGCTGTCGGCGCTTGCCTTGCCTCGATCATGCACTTGGGGGCGACCGCTACCGGCGTCACGGGATTATTCGCAATTCTGCTCCATCTACACTCTCCATTAAAGTACATTATCGTAATCGGTGCAGCGGCGGCTGTTGCCTTTATCCTGACATGGCTGTTCGGCTACAATGATACGACAGAAACCAACAGCAATAACAAATCCGATGATACCCCTTCAGCTGATGCCGTATCAGCTGAAATGATATATCGTGAATATCGGTAATAATCTTATAAATCTGAGGTGACTGCTATGAATACGAAATGGCGACAACAACTTCATCTTGAGCCGCCCAAGGGGTGGCTCAACGACCCGAACGGTCTTAGCTGGTTCAAAAATAAATATCATGTGTATTTCCAATATGCGCCGGACAATATTAACGGCGGTGTGAAGAAATGCTGGGGACATTATGAAAGCACGGATATGCTGAGCTGGAATTTCACCGGAACGGTGCTGTTCCCCGACACACCGTATGACGCAAGCGGCGCATATTCGGGAAGCGCAGTTGTAAACGGTGACGAGCTGTATATTTTCTATACAGGAAACGTAAAGCATATAGGCGATTATGATTATGTGTACAACGGCAGAGAAGCGAACGTAATAAAGGTAACCACAAAGGACGGTCACAATATGACGGCAAAGCAGGTTCTTCTCCGTAACAGTGATTACCCCGATTTTTGCTCCTGCCATGTGAGAGATCCCAAAGTCTGGCGCAAGTATGACACCTACTATATGATTCTCGGCGCAAGAACACTCGACAGCGAAGGGGGCGTACTGATATATCAGTCAGCCGATTTAACCGACTGGAGGTATAAAAAGTGTATAAGCGTTCCAAATTTCGGATATATGTGGGAGTGTCCCGACTGTTTTGAGCTTGGCGGCAGCACATATATAAGCGTATCGCCGCAGGGGCTTGCGCATGGCGAAACAGAAAATCAGAATTTGTTCAGCTCGGGATATTTTCACTACGGCGGTGAGCTGACAGACTTTACCGAATGGGATTACGGCTTTGACTTCTATGCGCCGCAGACCTTTGATGCGCCCGACGGCAGAAAAATCCTGATAGGCTGGATGGGCATGGGCGATGCCTACACCAATCCCACGGCGGAGCTTGGCTGGCAGCAGTGTCTTACGCTCCCGCGCGAGCTTGCACGTTCCGCAGACGGAGCAATCATACAAAAACCCATAAGAGAAATTGACACGCTCCGCGGCAAATGCACGTCAATAGCAGACGGAACAAGCGTTACCGCCGCATTGCCGTTCGACTTGTGTGCGTCTGTCACAAAGCCGTTCACTCTCAGGCTTGACAGCATAATGATGAAATATGACGGCGAGATTTTTTCAATTGAATTTGACGGTGACACAGGCTTCGGCAGAGATATACGACGCGTCAGAGCGAATAACTGCCATGATATGCGGATAATAGCCGATATGTCAAGCCTTGAAGTTTATCTCGACGGCGGCAGATATGTTATGAGTACAAGATTTTATCCTGAAGGCAGCACTGCGGAGCTTATTCCGAACCGAATTGACATTGAGCTTTATCCGCTCAAAGGAATGGAGATGAATATAAATGGCAAATGATACTCTAATTGCAATAGGCGAAGCGCTTATAGATTTTATTCCCGACAAAAGCGGCTGTGAATTTTATGAGGTAACAGGATTTTCTCCGGCTGTCGGCGGTGCGCCCGCAAACGTATGCGGTGCGTTTTCAAAGCTCGGCGGTCAATCAAAAATGATTACGCAGCTCGGCAGCGACCCTTTCGGTGATAAAATTACAAGATATTTACGGGACGCAGGTATTGACACCTCATGTATATACCATACTGACAAAGCAAACACTGCGCTTGCATTTGTCAGCCTTGCAACGGACGGCAACAGAACATTTTCATTCTACCGCAAGCCGTCGGCAGATATGCTGCTGCGCGCTGATCAAATAAAACCAGAATGGTTCAATAACGCCTTTGCGCTGCATTTTTGCAGCGTGTCACTTGGCGATTTTCCAATGCGTGACGCTCATATCAAGGCAATAGAACATGCCAAAAGCAACGGTGCGCTTATAAGCTTTGACCCTAATCTGCGGTTTCAGTTGTGGGACGATGTGGAAAAATTGCGGCAAGCGGTTCACCACTTTCTGCCTATGTCGGATATATTAAAAATATCTGACGAGGAGCTTGAATTCATAACTGGCGAAAACTCGGTCGAAAAGGCTCTGCCCGTATTGTTTGATTCGGATATAAAGCTTGTTATTTACACCTGCGGCAGAGGCGGCGCATACGCCTTTACAAAAAGCGCCCGCGCGTTCGCTCCGTCACTTAAGGTTAAGGCTGTTGATACCACCGGAGCGGGCGACGGATTTATAGGCTCGCTTTTATGGAAACTGCAACAGCTCGGAGTATCCGCCGACAGTATTGATAATTTATCCGAAACCGATATGCGGCAGATGCTTGAATTTTCAAATAAATTCTGCGCTATAAGCGTACAGTCCGCCGGAGCGATAAACTCTTACCCTACTTTTGAAGAAATAAAAAATATCGAGTGAATAGGGTAGATGGAGGGCGTTAGCCCTCCCCTCCCATTGCACCGTACATACGGGTCTCGTATACGGCGCTACATAACTGTAGATGTTACTGCATTTTACTGAGATAGTATTCAAGTGGATTGATCAATCCCGATCGTTTCCTTTTCTCATTCGGTAGTGCCAGTACACCCGGTGACAATAGATAGTTGACCACATTCATTCCGCATCGTCTGTATAATCCTAATCGTGTGTTCGCCACTTTGTATATATCTTCATCTGTCATGTTGCTTTTCAGCTTCTTATCCAGACTTTGAAGATTGGCATATATTCTCTTTGGCTTCTTCCACTGCTTGATTATTACTACTCTTACTTTGTGTCTTAGCCATTGTCCGAATTTATCCATGAATTGCTTCATGCTCCCTATTCCATAATAGTTTATCCAGCCTCTGACTATTTGGTTGAGCTTTGCCTTGTCAACCTGTTTCTTCGTTGACACTCTGTATAAACAATAAGCATTTTTCATGGTAGTGTTTCTCCTTCACATAATTTTTGATTATGCAAAGCCATTGTATGTCATTAAAACATATTATGATACTCACGGTAAAGAGCATTCCTTAACTGTGGAAAAGCTTGGGAATAAAAATGCTATTCGCGAGAAGTACAACTGCGATCCCGATGTATGGGCTAAAGAATCCGATTTCATTCAGGAAAAGCTCTATAGCAACAGCTTTGCTACGGGCAACCG
>JAQXTR010000067.1 GCA_029219585.1 Clostridiales bacterium | reverse complement strand
GAAAGAAGGCAGCTTGTCTTTATACCCTACAATAATATAATCGTTTTGGAAATCCGGGTTTTCAACCTTAACCTGAACTGTACCTGTAGCCGGCAAAGCTGTAATCTCCGAGCCTTTGCAGGTAACCGAAAGAGTTTCCTCTCTCTTTTCAACCGCAACGCTTATATTATCCATCCATACTATATCAAAACCGGCGTCCGTCCATTCATTTCCCAACTGAAGATATTCAATTTTCTGATTGGTTTGACCTATTTGTGTCCCATCAAGATATACCGTAACAGTCCCGGAATTTGTAAGTCCGTCAAATACAACCTTGTGCCAGCCAGTTCCGACCGTTACACTTGTAAGTGCAAGGCTTTCGTTCATTGCATAAGAGAAGTAACCACTGTTATCTGTTCTTCCTACCCATGTTTTATCGTTTACCTTTATGTTGTATCTTGGTGTTCCGTCATTCATATTGTCATAGAAATACGCCGTTACTATGGAATTGCTGTCGCTTATTGCCCGCTTTATATAGTTGGCATTGGGTGGACCATTCTCGTCGACTGAAGCAAGCGATCCGCCCACAAAGCCCGCCGAGTAATCCTCACCGGTTATATTAAGCGTTTTTCTTACCTGATTGCCTATTCCGTCCATATATCCCGTGCCTATCTGATTACCTCTAAAGCTCATGCCCGTTTCCGTCCAGTTGGCATTCGAGTAATTTGAAAAATCCACCATCAACAGCGTACTGTATTTTGTCGGGTCTATGTCTATTCCCGTAGTATTTTCAAGAGCTTCCTGATACGATGCCCTAAGCTCATCAATGCTTTTAAAAGGTCTCTTTGCCTCTAAGTCTGCTACGATTGCTGTTTTATCGCATCCGGGCAGTTCGCTGAAGGTTTCGCCGTCCTTACCCATGCTCGTCATCATCGCCTTAAGCGTTTTTTCGGTTATCGTACTTGCATTGAAGTTTTCCCAAAGTTCCGCGACACCGTCCTTAGCCGAAGCGACAGATATGTTATCAAAGCATACAATGTACAATCCGCCGTTGGCATTGGGGTCAAGACATCCTACTTTAAGCTCAGTCATTTTGTCTTCTACCGTAAACTGAAGCTTTCCGTCAAAATACGCCATTATTTTTCCCGGCTTCGTCAAGCCGTCATACACAACCTTGTGCCATGCTTCGTCATTTGCGGCAATATTATTTACCCATGACGTACCGTTTTTATATCTGTACTCTCCGTCACCGCCGCCGGTTCCTATCCAATAGCTGTTGTTTTGACCTTCTATTCCGTAATAGGCTTTGGGATTACCGTTAATGCTACTGTAGTACATATATCCGCTTACTATACAGTAAGGATTATTTAATGTTCTTGTTATGTACTGATTTCCTCCGTATACATCGGATGTTTGGAGGTCTGGTCCCCACACTCCCATATATGAGGTGTCATTTCCGCTTATATTAAGATATTTGTGTTTATCAGTGTGCATACTCTCGCTGCCGACATAGGGCGGATTTTGGGACTGTATCCAGCCGGCGTCCAAGCTTGAGAAATCCTCAACGAACTCCTCTTTATACAAACTCTTGTCAACCTGAGTTGTGTATTCCAAAGCGGTTTGATATGCCGATGAAAGGGCATCATAATCATCATACTTAATATTTCCGAGTATTCTTTCGTTAATCTCAGTCCTATCACAAGCGGGAAGGCTTGCATACGGCTCTGTTTTTCCTGCTTCCTCAAGATAACTTTTCACTGCCGCCTCAATGGTCTCCCCTGTTGCGGCATTTATCGCTTCCAAAACCGTGCTTTGGTCTGCCGATACAGCAGGCACAAACAACGAAAACGTTAAAGCTGTCGATGACAGCAATGCTGTTAATTTTTTAATCATGTTAATATCACTCCTTTCTGTTATTATTTTTGTTTTATACAAAAGTGATTTACTGACTTTTGCCATCACCCCTCTTTTTATCTTCAACCGCTGCGTCCAAATTCCCTCAAAAATCCGGGCATTATTTATTTAACTCGGTTACTCCCGCCGCCGGAGTCATTGCCTCAACACTGTTCCAGGCAAACACCTTTAATCGATTTGCGCCTGAAATGGATATTTCTGCAGAGCTTGTTGTCAGTAATTCATTCTTTCTTAAAATTTTACATTGTACAAGCACTCCGTCTTTATATGACGCTGCGATGTAATCCTTATC
>JAQXTR010000066.1 GCA_029219585.1 Clostridiales bacterium | reverse complement strand
GAGATGGGAATGTTCATAGACTCAGACGGAATACCTTTATCAATATGTATTCATCCGGGTAACACTAATGAACAGGTTACCCTAAAACCGCTCGAAAAGAAAATAATTTCTGATTATCATATGTCAAAATTTGTTGTATGTACTGATGCCGGATTAGCCTCTAAAGCTAATCGCAAATTTAATGATATTCAGAACAGAGCATTTATTATAACTCAATCTATTAAGAAACTGAAGGCAGATTTAAATACATCCTGTTTTTTAATATTGATTGAAATTTCAATGCTTTAATATTCAATTTTTGTGTTTTATAGAATTTCAAAGGTTCTGTAAACTTTCGTTTTTTATTGCTTAAATTGTCAGTACCTGCTGTTTAAATCTGCTGTTTAAATTTAATTTTCTCAAACAAAGTGATTTACAAAACTTATATTATGTGGTATAATATACACAAGTGTAGTGTTATACAGCCGGAGGAGGATTTCCGCCGACGGAAAGGATATTAAATGAAGAATATAATTGCAAAATTAGTGGACGGCAAAAATCTCACAAAAGAGGAAGCGGGACGCGCAATGACGCTGATGCTTACAGGTGAGGTGACAGACGCACAGAAAGCTGCATATCTTACCGCACTGCGCATCAAGGGCGAAACGGTAGATGAAATTGTGGCATCATGTATGGCAATGAAGGAACAGGGCGCGCAGATAGCTCCCGGAGGTGACTACATAGATTTCGTCGGAACGGGCGGAGACGGTACAAACAGCTTCAATATTTCAACAACCTCAATGTTTGTGTGTGCAGCAGCAGGGGTTAAACTCGCAAAGCACGGCAACCGCGTGGCATCATCAAAGAGCGGCGCAGCAGATTTGCTTGAGGCTCTCGGAGTCAATATTATGCTCTCTCCGGAACAGGTTCTGGAGTGTATTAATGATGTTGGCTTCGGATTTATGAATGCACAGAAGTTCTACGGCGCAATGAAAAATGTTGCCGGGGTAAGACGTGAGCTTGGCATAAGGACGATTTTCAATATGCTGGGGCCACTCTCAAACCCGTCAAACGCAAAGCATCAGCTCATTGGTGTGTTCAGCCGTGATACAGCAAGAATGTTTGCGTACTGCATGAAAAACATGGGTGCTTCAAGAGCCCTCATCGTAAACGGCTCGGACGGCATGGATGAAGTAACCATTACAGGAAAGACGTTTGTCAGTGAAATAAAGAACGGAGAAATTTTCGAATATGAAATTGATCCGCACGATTACGGTATGGAATACGGCACCATTGATGACATCAAGGGCGGAACAAGTGCGGAGAATGCCGAAATCGCACTCAGCATTTTTAAGGGTGAGCAGGGTGCGAGAAGGAATATAATTCTGCTCAACGCCGGCTGCGGTATGTACATAGGAGGCAAGGCTGATTCAATTGCAGACGGCGTAAAGCTTGCCGCGGAGATGATTGACTCGGGTAAGGCGCTTGCTATGGTCGACAGACTTGTTAAGAAAACAAAGGAATTTGCTTGATTATGATTTTAGATACATTAATAGCTTCATCAAAACGCCGCACGGAAATGGCAAAAGCACAGAAATCTCCGGCGCAGCTGATACATGAGCTTGATAAAACGGACCTGAAACCGCCTCGCTTTAAAAAGGCACTTACCGACTATGACGGAGTTTCAATTATAGCCGAAATTAAAAAGGCGTCACCCTCAAAAGGACTGATACGTCCTGACTTTGATCCGATCAAGATAGCGGGCGAATACAGCCAAAGCGGTATTCAGGCAATGTCCGTTCTCACGGAACCGGAATACTTCAAGGGTGAACTGAGCTTTGTGGAGTCGATAACCGCAGAATATGATATACCGGTGCTTCGCAAGGACTTCACCGTAGACGAATACATGATTTACGAGGCAAAGCTTGCAGGCGCCGACGCAATACTGCTCATTATGGCCGCTCTTACAGACGCGGAATTTAAGCAGTTCCATAAAACCGCCGATGAACTTGGGCTTGATGTTCTTGTCGAAACTCATAATGAGGATGAAGTTAAGCGCGCACTTGAATACGGTACAATTATCGGCATAAACAACAGAAACCTCCAAACATTTGACGAGGACATAACAACCTGCGGCAGGCTGCTTCCGCTTATCCCCGCCGACAAAATCAAGGTTGCCGAATCAGCGATACGCTCTCACAGAGACTACGAGTATTTGCAGTCACTTGATTTTGATGCGGCGCTTATAGGAGAGGCCTTTATGAGGGAATCGGACATTAAAGCTGCAGTGAGAAAGCTCAGATACGGCGAATAAACTTGAAAGGGTGTAAATATATGAACAGAATAGACGAACACTTTGCCGCTCTTAAAGAAACCGGCAGAAAGGCGCTTATCACATTCCTTACGGTAGGCGACCCGGATATTGAAACAAGCAAGGAAGCAATCAGAACAATGGAGCGTGAAGGCGTTGATCTTATAGAACTCGGAGTTCCGTTCTCTGACCCGTCCGCAGACGGCGTAACCATCCAGGAGGCAGACGAACGCGCACTGGCATGCGGCACGGATATTCACGTTATATTCGATATGGTTGAAGAAATCCGAAGCGAGATAAAACTGCCAATGGTATTTCTTCTGTACTACAATGTAGTGCTGCAATACGGACTTGACGCATTCTTTAAAAAATGCGCAGAGGTCGGAATTGACGGTCTGATAATCCCCGATCTCCCATATGAGGAAAGCGACGAAATTGCGGAATACGTTGAAAAATACGGTGTATACCAGATATTCCTCGTATCCCCCACTTCACGGGACAGAGTGGAAAAGATTGCTGCAGCGGCAAAGGGCTTCCTTTATTGTGTATCATCGCTCGGTGTTACAGGTGAAAAATCATCATTCCGCACAGACTTCGGCGAGTTTTTCGGAATCGTCAATAAGTATGCGGCATGTCCGGCATGCGTCGGCTTTGGTATCTCAAACGGCGAACAGGTCCGCGAGCTTTCATCCTATTGTGACGGAGCTATAGTAGGAAGCGCAATCGTAAAAGCAATCGCATCAGGCGATACTCTTGAACAAAGAATGTCCAATCTTACGGCTAAATTGAAGGATCTGAAATCGGGCATTGAATAAACCGAAACCGCAATATTACAATGCCGTGAACTTTCATAAATTGCATTTGAAGATAAAATCCCATGCGGCACTCAGGCATTGCATGGGATTTTATAATCATTCATTGAATTTATTGACTGTATGTATTCTGTTCCGTACTTTGAAAAGCTCATACGTCTTATCCCCATCTCTGTCAGCATTCGGGTAAGCCACAGCGGCTTTGCAAGACCGGTCTTTACTTCCATAAGATATGTACACGGCTCAAGCAGCTGTTCACCGTAATCTCCGTATTCAAGATACAGATCGTAGCGCCTCGATCTTATATTCGTGTCAAATGAAATCCTCAAATCGGGATTGTCTTTCTCAAAATATGCGACTCTGTCATATGCAATATACAGCTTCGGCTGCAAATCGTAAAGCTTCAGAAAATATGTTATCTCGTTGAGTACCTGCTTATTCATGTATTTCTTCAACTCCGGCGCGACTCCTGTTCGCGTAAAATTATAAGCCTCCTCCAACGAAAGGACTGTTCGTCTTTTATTAACTATACCATTGAATTTCTTTTTTATCTCCAGGAACACCTTGGCATCCTTATCAGGCACTCCATATGAACGCAGCCTTAGCTTTTCCTTATATATCGGCTTTTCAAGAGACTTGCGTATCAGTCGATTATCATCTGTATCATAATAAATATTTGCAATTGTATACGGCTCATGCCCCGGGTTATGCTCATCAAGCTCCATATGCTCATCCATAACGCTTAAAATTCTTATGTAGGTATCCTTATCTATAAGATACTTATGCTCGTATCTGTTAAAAACTTCAATTGCCATTGTCTGCTCACCTCTTTAAAGAGTATTTTACTACAGAATCCTTAAATTCACCTTAAAACTTATGATATTATCACATTATTTAATAATGGGCAGCAAAAAGCGGCATCCGCGAACAAATGCCGCTGAAAATCATTTTAAAGCTGCGCAACGAATCTATCGAAGGCTGCCATTCCTTCCGCATCCCTCTTATAAACTCCCGCATGCTCAAGAACATTGACAAATACCTTGCCGACCTCTTCCTTTAGTATATCCATAATATTATCCTTGTTTATGCTCGGATGACCGGGAAGCACCGTATTATATACCCACTCAGCATGTGATGCAGTCTTTTCTTCAGCCTTAAGGTCTTTGCCGTTTATAATTGCATTCGCAACCGCATCAAGCTCTTCAACAAGACGCGACGGAAGAACCGCAAGACCCATAACCTCAATAAGACCGATATTTTCCTTTTTAATATGGTGCAGCTCCGCATGGGGATGATAAACTCCCAGCGGATGCTCTTCGGTTGTAATATTGTTTCTGAGCACCAGATCAAGAACGTATTTGCCGTCCGACATACTTGCAATGGGTGTTATGGTATTATGAGGTTCACCATCGGTTTGAGCGTATATAAATGCATCTTCATCTGTATATGCTCTCCAGCTTGTGAGAATCCTGTCTGCAAGCTCTACAAGCTTCTCTGTGTCATCACTTCTAAGACGAAGCACCGACATCGGCCATGCAAGTCTGCTTACCTCTATATCCTCAAAGCCGGGTACCGTATAAAACTTCTCGCTCTTTGCGCGGTGCATTGCAAATATATGATTTCCTCCCTGGAAATGCTCATGTGAAAGGATAGAGCCCCCCACAATCGGAAGATCGGCATTTGAACCGATGATATAATGATTAAAGCGTGTAATAAAGTCAAGCAGCTTTGCAAATGCACTCTTGTCTATTACCATGGGTACATGCTCACTGTTGAAAACAATGCAGTGTTCATTGTAATATACATACGGCGAATACTGGAATCCCCACTTACCTCCGCATATATCTATAGGGATAATTCTGTGATTCTGACGCGCCGGATGATTTACTCTGCCGCCGTAGCCCTCATTTTCCACGCAAAGCTGACATTTCGGATATGATGACTGCTTCTGCAATTTAGCTGCCGCAATAGCCTTCGGATCCTTTTCCGGCTTTGAACGGTTGATTGTAATCTCAATCTCTCCGTACTCCGAATCAACAATCCATTTAATATCCTTTTTTATTCTGCCGCGGCGTATGTAGTTTGTATCACACGAAAGCTTATAGAAATAATCTGTAGCCTCCTTTGATGATATTTCATACCTACTGTTAAACTCTTTTATAACGGTTGACGGATACGGTGTCAATGTGTCCATAATCTCTGTATCAAATATATCTCTGTAAACAACACTGTCATTTTCAAGCATACCCTGCGAAACAGCGTAGTCCGTGATATTTTTAAGAATATCATCAAGCTCTTCTGCCCCGCCGCACTTTGCTTCTGTTTCTTCATATGCATCAAGCCCCAGCTTTGTGAGCAGTCTGTTGCGAACATATATGCTGTCGCTCTCATCTATAAGCCCGGTGAGAATGCCATACGATACCAATCTATCCAGTTCTTCATATATCATTTCCAATTCCGCCTTTCATAAATGTTGATAAGCTTATTTTATCATATTTTTTTATGCTTTTCAATAGCAAATAACATATTTCTGATAAATTTTTATCAACTTTTCTTATCAAAAAATAAAGAGAGGCATAACGTCTCTCCTTACTATTCAGTTATTTAATATTTTTAAGAAGCTTATCTATATGTGAACCGTGTTCAATGGAATTATCCAATTCAAATATAAACTCCGGCGTATATCTGAGGTCAACACGCTTACCGATCTGACGGCGTATGAATCCGGCAGCGGAGTTGAGTCCCTCCATTGCTTTCTTCTTTGTGTTGTCATCACCCATGACTGAAATATATGCCTTTGCATATCTTAAATCGTTTGTTACATGAACCGCAACAACACTCGTCATGAGCGGAATACGCGAATCCTTAAGCTCTCGTATAACCGATGCAAGCTCGCGCATTACCTCTCCGTTGATTTTATCAATTCTTGCCATTATTATCTCTCAATCTCCTGCATTTCGAAGCACTCTATAGTATCGCCTTCCTTAATATCGTTGAAGTTTTCAATACCAAGACCGCATTCAAACTTTTCGGTAACCTCTTTAGCATCATCCTTGAATCGCTTAAGTGATGAAACCCTGCCCTCGTGGATTATTATACCGTCACGTACAACTCTTACCGATGCACTTCTTGTAATCTTACCCTGTGTTACATACGCACCTGCTATAAGACCGACATTAGGGACACGGAAGGTCTGACGCACCTCTGCATAGCCCAGAACAACCTCCTTGAACTCAGGATCAAGCATACCCTTCATAGCAGCCTCGATTTCCTCAATTGCCTGATAGATAACTCTGTACAGTCTTATATCGACATCAATCTGGGCACTCATTGCGACAGCTCCGGCATCCGGGCGAACATTAAAGCCGACGATAATAGCATTTGATGCATTTGCAAGCATTACATCCGACTCGTTTACTGCACCGACTCCGCCGTGGATAATCTTAACCCTTACTTCGTCATTTGAAAGCTTTTCAAGGCTCTGCTTAACGGCCTCTACCGAACCCTGTACATCCGCCTTAACGATAATCGGAAGCTCCTTCATGTTGCCCTCGTCAATCTGGCTGAACAGGTTATCAAGCGACACCTTAACAACAGAATTAAACTGTTTCTCCTGCGCCTCCTGTTTTCTCTGTTCCGCAACGTCACGGGCAAGCTTTTCGTCCTTTACGGCAAACATCTCGTCACCGCCGGAGGGAGCCTCATTAAGACCCTGAATTTCAACCGGTGTCGACGGGCCGGCTTCCTTGACACGTCTGCCCTTATCATTGGTCATGGCTCTTACATGACCGACCGATGTTCCGGCAATAATTATATCACCCTGTCTTAACGTACCGTTCTGCACTAAAACCGTAGCAACAGGGCCCTTACCCTTATCTACGCGCGCCTCAATTACAGTACCCTTTGCAAGTCTGTTAGGATTAGCCTTAAGCTCCTTCATATCGGCTACAAGCAGTACCATTTCAAGCAGACCGTCTATATTCTGTTTATACTTCGCACTTATTTCAACGCAGATAGTATCTCCGCCCCATTCCTCGGGAATAAGGCCGTATTCCATAAGGTTCTGCTTAACACGGTCTACGTTGGCATTTTCCTTGTCAACCTTATTGATCGCTACTATTATATCTACATTCGCAGCTTTTGCGTGATTAATTGCCTCAACCGTCTGCGGCATTATGCCGTCATCAGCAGCAACTACAAGAATAGCAACATCCGTTACCTGCGCTCCGCGGGCACGCATAGTTGTAAACGCCTCATGACCCGGTGTGTCAAGGAATGTGATTACTCTGTCATTAAGCGTAACGCTGTATGCACCGATATGCTGTGTGATACCGCCCGCCTCTGTGGAGGTTACACTCGTATGGCGGATAGCATCGAGCAATGATGTCTTACCGTGGTCAACGTGACCCATAACAACAACTACCGGCGGACGTTCTACAAGATTTTCTTCCTTATCCTCTTCATCAATAGTCATGAAGAGACGATCCTCCTTTGAAAGAACAATCTCAGGCTTAACCGTTATGCCGAACTCGCCTGCAATAAGCTCCGCAGTATCATAGTCGATTGACTGGTTTACTGTTGCTATCACTCCGAGAAGCATCAGCTTCTTTACAACCTCCGCAGCGCTCTTGCCCATTCTCTGAGCAAAATCGCCGACTGTTATTGTCTCAGGTACTTCAATTTCCGTAATTACCTTAGGCTTAGGCTTATTTGCCTTTTTATCTCGCTTATTGTCGTGTTTATCCTTGAAGTTAGGCTTCTGCCCCTTCTTATCGCCCTTGCGGTCGTTTTTCTTATTCTTGCCCTTTTCGCGCCTTCCCATACCTTCATCGTCATATTTTGAAAGACGCTCGCTCTTTTCAAGCTTATCAAGGTCAACATTGGATGTTCTTGTATCTACAGTGCGGCTCTTCTTTTCACTCTTAATGATGAATTCCTCGGATGTATCGCTGCGGTCAACATTTGAAAGATCAACTCTGACACCTGACTGCTTCTTAGCCTGATTATGGTGTTTTTTCTGCTTCTCCTTCTTAGCCTTTTCCTCTGCCTTTTTCTTAGCTCTTGCCTCTGCCTCCGCAGCCTCACGCGCGGCTTTCTTTGCCTCAGCCTTTGCTTTCTCTGCCGCTTTGCGCGCTTCTTCCTCAGCCTTTGCCTTTTCCTCAGCAGCCTTCCTTTCAGCTTCCGCCTTTTCTGCAACTGCCTTGCTTGCACTGGCTCTCATTTCATCTACTTCCTGTAAGGTGAACTGTGTACCCTGAGTAAGTATATCCACAACCAAAGCCGCCTGTTCTTCGGAAATGTTACTCGCTGAGCTCTTAACATTCTCACCGTATTCGGCAAGCTTTGTTATGACCTCCTTATTCACAGCCTTGAACTTTTTTGTTAATTCTCCAAGTTTAGTTGTTGATGTATCTGCCATACCACATCACCCTTTCTCTGTCTCGCATAAGATATATTTATCTGAAATCGCTTTAGCGAAATTTTCGTCATTCACTGAAACGACTGCTCTTTCTCCGCCGCCTGTTGCATGCCCCAGACTCTCCATATCGGATATTTCAATTAATTTTACGTTGTAATACTTACAGGAATTTCTGATAGCCTTTTTCGTGTTCGGTGCCGCGTCCCCTGCAAGAAGCACAAGCTTTGCCTTACGGGATTTTATCATGTTCCCACACACAAACGCTCCGGTCGAAACCTTTCCTGCCCGCTTTGCCAGCCCGAGCATTCCAAATACTTTATTCAAATCATATCCTCCAGTTGTCTGTACAGCTCCTCAGATGCCGCACATTTAAGATGCCTCTCAAAGCTGCGTCTTTTTTCCGCTTTCCTTATACACTCCGAAGCACGGCATATATATGCGCCGCGTCCCTCTCTTTTTTTATGTATGTCCGGAATGACAGTCTGTGATTCTTTATCAACCACAACACGCAAAAACTCCGACGCAGGGCAGCGCTCCCTGCATACAACACACATTCTCAGCGGTATATGCGCCATATTATCACCTTTTTCGTTTCGCTAAAGTTCTTATATATGAGAAACAAATATTGCCTTATTCTCCCGCGCTGATGTCTATCTTCCAGCCTGTGAGCTTTGCGGCAAGCCTTACGTTCTGTCCCGCCTTGCCTATTGCAAGGGAAAGCTGGTACTCCGGAACAGTTACCTTCGCGCTCTTTTCATTCTCATTGATTACACAAGAAAGAACCTTTGACGGAGAGAGAGCGGCTGTTATAAATTCTGCCGGATCCTCACTCCATTTTATAATATCAATTTTCTCATTCTTAAGCTCATCATTTATCGCCTGCACTCTTATTCCCTTAGGACCTATACATGCACCCTGAGCATCTACATCAGGATCATTTGAGTATACGGCAATCTTTGTTCTTGAACCGCCCTCACGCGCGATTCCCTTTATCTCAACAATACCCTCCGCAATTTCAGGTACTTCCTTCTCAAAAAGCTTTTTTACAAGTCCGGGATGCGTTCTTGAAAGAATGAGGGTTGTGCTCTTTGCATCCGATTTTATATCGCTTACATAGAAACGCATCACATCTCCGGGTATATATGTCTCACCCGCAGGCTGCTCCTTCTTCGGCAGATATGCCTCTGTCTGCTCATACTGCTCTACATCGACATAAACCTTTTCCTCATCAGCAAGAATTACTGTACCGGTTACATTGCCGATTGAATGCTCGGCGTGATCACTGTATATTATGCCGCGCTCCGCCTCATGGATTCTCTGCTTAACAACCTGCTTTGCCGTCATTGCGCTTATTCTTCCGAAATTTTTCGGAGTAACCTCAATATTTACAATATCATCTATCTGGTAATTGCCCGAAATCTTTCTTGCATCCTCCAGTGAAATCTCCTGAACATCATCATATACAAGCTCAACAACCGTCTTCTGCGCATATACATGAATTTCGCCCGTCTCCCTGTCTATCGAAACAAGGACATTGGGCACATCACTCTTACCTATATAGTAATTCTTCTTGTACGCGGCAACCAATGCGGCCTCAAGTGCCTCAATAATTACATTCTCATCCAGTCCGCGTTCCTCACATAAATCCTTTATTGCTTCCAATAAGTCATTCATTTTCTGTATAACTCCTTACCTTAAAAAACAAATTTTAATCTGATGTACACAGCATCCTTGAGCGGCTGCTCAAGCTCTCCGTCTTCCGTTTCAATAACGGCAGTTTTATCATGAAAGCCTCTAAGCACTCCCTCGTATTCCTTAATACCGTCCCGCGCCGCATAAAGCTTAACCTCTACCTCTCTGCCGGTATAATACAGGAACTCACGCTCCTTCTTAAGCTTCCTGTCAACTCCCGGTGACGAAACCTCCAGTGAATACTCACAGTCTATGGGATCCTCATCATCAAGGACAGGCTCAACGGATCTTGAAAATGTCTCGCATTCATCAATACCTACTCCGCCTTACTTGTCTATATAATAGCAAAGAACACCTTTCGAATACTCAACGTCAACGATATAAACTCCCTGCTCCTCTGCGATCTTCTCGCCGAGCTTCAGTGCTGTTTCTTCGATTTTACTTGCTTTACCTGCCATACATGCCTCTACTTCCTCACAGTCCACCTATCCCGGCTATGGAAGGTATAACTGCGCGACGTTTTACCGCAAGCAGCCGCAGCTCGCTTATGCAGCGCAAATGTATCGCTATAGCTAAACTGCAATTCTACTTCTTTTCCATAATTAAAGAGTGCGTATGTCACGCACTCTCAGAATCTGTCTCCGCATCTGTTTAAAACAGCTACAGAGATTACACTATTCCAAACACGAATATGATACCATAAATCCTCAATTTTGTCAAGCATCATGTAGACATATCGTTATTTTGTACAATTTTCTATGATTGTATGCAATACGGATAAGCTATTATTACAGACAATACAAAGTGAAATATTTTTAGAGCCCTCTGTACTATTACTCTCCGTAAATCGCTCCGTCAGCCTCATCCTCACCCGAAGATTCGGTTGAATACGAATCCTGCGATCCGCTGCCGGATGTATTCGCATCCTGCACAATCCCTTGTATCAGACAAAGCTCATCATTTGTAAGCTGCGACACCTTATAATTTGACAGTATCCCTCTGTCTGTCGAACGGACATAACCTCCCGTCGTATAATAGCCGCTTGCATAAAGCTCCGGCTCGGTGTTAGGATCGGCATACCACATATTGTTTCCGTCTGTACCGAACATTTCCATAACCAACGCCTGCAGCTGAACCATGTTCGGAATAAATACATCACCGTTTGCCGACTCATTGGTATCGTTACCCGGGATTGTCTCCGATCTGATACCCGCAGAGGTGAAGTTCTTAAGATACTTTGAATACCGCAGAACATCCTTAACCGTAAGGTTGGTATCCATTTCATTCTTAATATCGGTAAATATTGACGGTATCTTCTGTATGAGCGCAAGATTAAGCTTCTGGTCAACAAGAGCCTTCAGGAACTCCTGCTGAACCTTAATTCTGTCTGCATCGCCGTTTGCATAGCTCTTTCTTATTCCCGTTACAGGATCGGCATTACCCTTTCTGTAGCGCAGGAGCTGTACTACCTGAGCGCCGTTAAGATCATAGGTGCCCGGAGGAAGATTTATATGAAGACTCTGCACAGGGTCATCATACACCATTCCCACACCGTCTCCGTATATATCCGGAATTGTAAAATTCACAGGCCCCAGTTCATCAATAATATGCGCAACTCCGTCAAAGGAAAAGTCAATATAGAAATTAATAGGTACTCCCGTTAAACGTGTTACTGCCTCACACGCGGCAGTTGCGCCTCCTATTACGCCGTCTGTCATATAGGCATGCGCCGCATTTGCCTTCTGATAGCGATTTCCGACAAACATACGCATATCTCGCGGTATAGAAAGCAGATTAACCTTATTTTCCTCAGTATTATACGAAGCAAGCATCATAGCGTCCGTACGCAGTCCATCCTCATCTGTACACATCACAAGCACATTTATTGTGCCGCTGTTTTCAACAGCAACCGTTCCTTCTGTTCCGCCGCCCGCGGTGCCTCCGCCCATACCGGTAAAATCAAAGCCCATGCAAACCATAAAAGCGAGGAATATCACGCCCAGTGTTATACCGAGCACCTGAAAATATTTCTTTACATTAAATTTCATAGAGTTTATCTACCTCATTATACGATTAAATCCGTGTTTTTTCTACATAAAATATATATTATTATATCACATATATGTTACATATACGTTTCCCATTCATTACATTTTCATGACATTTTCGGCAGCCACTGTAATCCCAAGCTTTGCCGATTCATATGTCAGACCACCCTGCATATACGCAATATACGGCTCACGCAGCGGCGCATCTGCCGAAAGCTCTATTGACGAGCCTGATATAAATGCCCCCGCCGCCATTATTACCTGATCCTGATACCCGGGCATATCCCACGGCTCCGGCACAACAAAGCTGTCAACCGGGGCGCCCTTTTGTATACCCTGAATAAACGCAATCATTTTATTCTTATCATTGAATTTTACAGACTGGATTATATCATGTCTTTCTCCGTCCGGTCGCGGGTCAGTCTCAAAGCCCAGCCGCGAAAACACTGCCGAGCACAGCACCGCCGCCTTCAGAGCCTGCATTGTAATATGAGGAGCCATAAACAAGCCCTGATATGCCTTATGATTAAAGTCCAGTGTTGCGCCGCACTCTCTTCCTATTCCCACACAGGTAAGACGGTACGCGCACAGCTCAATCAGCTCATGGCTGCCCGCTATATATCCCCCTGTCGGAGCAAGTCCGCCTCCCGGATTCTTTATAAGCGAGCCTGCCATAAGGTCTGCTCCCATTTCTGTCGGTTCAGATGTATCAACAAATTCACCGTAACAGTTATCAACAAGACAGAGAGTCTGTGGTGATATATTCTTTACAAAGCTTATTATCTTTCCTATATATTCCGCACTGTATGTCGGTCTCCAGCCGTAACCCTTTGAACGCTGTATCATAACGGCACGAATAGGCTTCTGCTTTAACTGCGCTTCTATAGCTTTATAATCCAGCTCTCCGTCAACAAGGTCTATCTGCTTATATTCTATCCCGAAATCCTTTAATGAGCCGTTTCCGTCTGCTCCGGCGATCCCGATAACCTCCTCAAGAGTATCATACGGCTTTCCCGTTATCGCCATAAGCGTATCGCCCGGCCTTAACACCGCATAGAGCATGGTCGCAAGTGTATGCGAGCCGTTTACCCAGTTATGGCGTACAAGCGCATCCTCCGCACCGAATACCTGCGCGTATATTTTATCAAGCGTGTCACGTCCATCGTCATCATATCCATAGCCTGTTGTCGGCATGAAATGTCTTTCCGATACTCTGTTGTCGGAAAATGCTTTCATCACCTTCAGCTGATTTATTTCCGCAATACCTTCAAGCTCCGCAAGCTTATCCCTGACCGAGTTTTCTGCCTCATTTACAAGCTCAACGGCGCGTCTTGAAATTCCGAAATTCTTTATAATATATTCGTCTTTTGTCATTTCTGATTTCCTTTCTTCTTATGCACACATTATAGCATAGGAATAATACTTTGTCAATCGGATTTGTAAGTGTATTTTGTCGAAAAATACAAAACTGCAGACAAAACATAAAAACATCCTTAATATTATTTGAATATAAACATACGGAGGACACTTATATTAAGCGCCCTCCGTTTCATTGAATGGTTTTATATAAATTCAATTTCATATGATGCGGCAAAGCTCTCATCCGGTTTAAGCTCAGACGCATATTCGCGCTCAAACAGATCACCGCTGAAACCAATCTTATCCGCTCTGCCGTACCAAGGTTCTATGCAAACAAACGGGGCATTCTTGCCCGCCGGGGACCAAAGACCAAAAAGCGGCGCTGTGAAATTAACGGTAACATACGGCTTCTTATCAGGGCCGCAGAGAGAAACCGAGCTTGCCTGATTATGTTCAACAATCAGGGCGTCGAGATCAAACATATTCCCGGTAATTGCAGCATAGCGTTCAGTTGTTTTTAAACTGTAGACTTTATCCTCTATGAGAAGTCCGTTTTCATTTACAAGACTGTAAATAATATCATTATCCGTATTGAATTTAAAGTAATTTTGCCCCTGCATGAGATTGAATGCCGGATGTGCGCCTATCGAAAAGCTCATAGGTTTATTATCTCTGTTTGATACCAGCCACTCAATTCTGAGAACTGCTCCGTTTATTATGTATTTGATATTAAGTGAGAATTTAAACGGATATTTCGACAGAGTTTCATCATTCGACTCAAGAATATATTCGGCTGAATTTTCCGTATGTCCTATATGCTTAAAATCACAGTCACGGGCAAAGCCATGCTGTCCCATGGGATAATCTTTTCCGTTCAGCGTATACTTTTTACCGTTTACGCTACCTACAAACGGGAAAAGAACGGGAGAGGTTCTGCCCCAATATTTTGCATCACCGCACCACATATATTCTCTGCCGTTTTTTATAACAGACTTCAGCTCTGCCCCGTGATCGGCTATTGATATTTTTATTATGCCATTATTAAGCTCCATTTTAAAACTCCTTTTCCGGTAAAGAAAGGCGAAGCCGTAAAATCAGCTCCGCCGTCTATTGCTGTTAGAATTAATCTTTGATTCCGTTCTTTGCTTTCATCATAGCCCGAACCTTGAGCGGCAGACCGAAAAGGTTTATAAAGCCTTCGCTGTCCTTATGGCTGTAAAGCTCATGGCTGTCACCGAAGGATGCAATATCCTCATTGTAAAGCGAATACGGTGACTTAGCACCTGCCGGTATGCACTGACCCTTGTAGAGCTTGAGTCTTACAGTACCTGTAACAGGCTTTTCCATTTCGTCATACATGGCCGACATAGCCTCACGTAGAGCTGTGAACCACTTACCGTCATAAACAAGCTCTGAGAACTTAATTGCACTCTGACGCTTGAATGCCTGTGTATCGCGGTCAAGGCAGAGATATTCAAGCTCCTGTATAGCAGTATAAAGAATTGTACCACCCGGTGTTTCATATACACCGCGGGATTTCATTCCGACAAGCCTATCCTCAACAATATCGGCAATACCTACGCCGTGCTTGCCGCCTAAAGCATTGAGCTTCTCAACAAGCGGACGCGGAGCGAGCTTTTCACCGTTGACCGAAACAGGTTCACCGGATTCAAAACCAATTTCAACATATTCAGCCTCATCAGGAGCCTGCTCCGGCGATACACCAAGCTTTAACAGGCTGTCATACTGAGGCTCATTCCATGGATCCTCAAGATCCACACCCTCATGGCTGATGTGCCAGATGTTTCTGTCTCTTGAATAAAGCTCCTTCTTTGTAACAGGACATTCAATACCGTTCTTTTCTGCATAATCAACAGCGTCCTCACGTGACTTGATGTCCCATATTCTCCACGGAGCAATAATTTTCAGTGAAGGATCAAGAGCCTTAATCGTCAGCTCAAAGCGAACCTGATCGTTACCCTTGCCTGTAGCGCCGTGACAGATAGCGACAGCACCTTCCTTGTGAGCTATATCAACAAGAGTCTTTGCTATAATCGGACGGGCATGTGATGTACCGAGAAGGTATTTACCCTCGTAAACTGCGCCTGACTTCAAAGTCGGGAATATATAGTCCTTAACGTATTCATCGCGGAGATCGGCAATATAGCACTTTAAAGCACCTGTTCTCTTTGCTCTTTCTTCAAGCCCCTCTGTCTCCTTGCCCTGACCGACGTCACCGCATACGCAAATAACATCATAATTATAATTTTCCTTTAACCAGTGGATGATAATTGAAGTATCAAGTCCACCTGAATATGCTAATACAACTTTATCCTTAGCCAAGATAATTCATTCCTTTCAATAAAAACGGCTTGCAATCCGTTATGATTTAATGTATAATGATATTATACATTATTTTTTCAAAATATGCAATAGTAAATTTAGTATAAATATGGGTGAATATTTATACTAAACTGATGAATATTATACAACGAAGGTGAATAAAGTGATAATAATAGGAGTTGACCCCGGTTATGCGATAGTCGGCATAGGGGTGCTTGAGTATAAGGGAAACAAATTCAGACTGCTTGAATACGGTGCTATTACGACACCTGCGGGAATGCCTACAGTAGACAGGCTTAAGAAAATTTATGATGAAATGACGCTGCTGATTGATAAATATAAGCCCGACGCAGTAGCAATAGAGGAGCTGTTCTTCAATTCAAACCAGAAAACAGCGATAAATGTTGCTCAAGCGAGAGGTGTAATCCTTGTTGCGGTAAGAAATAAAAATGTACCTATATATGAATATACACCCCTCCAGGTGAAGCAGAGTGTGACGGGCTACGGCAGAGCAGACAAGCAGCAGATACAAAACATGATAAAGCTGCTTCTTAATCTTAATGTAATCCCCAAGCCTGATGATGCTGCGGACGGACTTGCTCTTGCCATATGCCACGCACATTCAAATAAAATGAATAAAATGTTTGATCTTAACAATGTCAGATAAATATTCATAACGATATTATGATCTGCAGTTCAGTCCCGCTGTGGCAGCCGTTGTAAAAAGTCAAAGAATATAGCGAAACATAAGGGGCATTAGCCCCTTTGTTTCATATCTCATACATCTGCTTCCCTTCTCTTCTGATATTGATTCTATAACCCAAAAACTTCCCGATTTGTTCCATAGAATATATCATCATGACCGCTTATAAGCTTACAGAACTCTTCAAACCTATCCCATGTGTTATGTATGTCAAATTCATATGCATGTCCCCACACATAAAAAATCTGCGGCTTGTCGGCATCCAGCTCAACAAATCGTCTGCCCAGCTCGAACAGCTTATCCCACTCATCATGATGATATACACTGGGTTTGAAAACATACAAATCATCCTGAAGGTCAAAACTGTGTGAAGATACGGTTGTCCGGCAGTATTTGATATTGGTTCGGCTTCTTATAACATCAGCCACGTGCTCGTTAAAATTTGTTCCGCCACCGGGATACGCCATACCTACAACCGATTTACCCGACAGCTTTTCAAGATTTAGCCGATCCTGCTCTACCTGTCTCACTATTTCGTCATCACTCAAATCCGGAAGAAACGGGTGTGTGAGTGTATGAGCCGCAATCTCATGATCTTTGTATATGTTTGCTATTTCTTCAGGTTTGTTTTTTATATGCGATACTCTGACGCCTTCTCTGATAAGCTCTCCGTGCTGACCGAGAAGTTCAGAATTTATATTAAAGGTTGACTTTAAATTGTATTTGTCAAACAACTCAATCAATCTTTTATCCTGTGTAACCCCATCGTCATAGCTGAAGGTTACGGCTTTGTTATACCTATCACAAAAATATTTATTCATCGTATTTAATCCTCCTATTGTATAGTCTAAAAATTCATTAAACAATTTTCCCAAGCTGCATTCTGTTCCTTCATAGAGGTCTTGCCGACCTTATAACCGCTTCTTTCTCGGCGCAGGCAACTCGTCATACATGGCATGAAGCAGTTCCTCAAGGAACTCTCGATTATCTACATCATCAACAAGAAGCATTTCCTTCGCACCTTCATAGGGAATTTCAAATGCAGCATCAGGCATAATTCTTTTTGCGGCTGTCACAGGTTTTACAAGGAATCGGTCATCATAAATACCACCGATAATCTTACCCTGATAATAAATAATGTATTCTCCCATCATGGCCCTATAAGAAATATCCTCCAAGCCTGAAAGTTGTTCTATTACAAAATCTAAGTATTTTTTACTTGAAGCCATAATTACTCCACCTCCTCGTAATCAATTTATATCTCTATGAATCAACGGCTCCATGCTGTATTTAACTCATCTCCTAATGATAAGGTGACAAATTCCAATATTTTTGCTCCCGTGTTATTGTC
>JAQXTR010000065.1 GCA_029219585.1 Clostridiales bacterium | reverse complement strand
AATATATTCAAGCAGAGCTATAGAAAGAGCCTGTAAGAGAGATATTAATTTTATCTGGCTTTTAAATGGTGAAAAAGCACCCGATTATCATGAAATAGCAAGGTTCAGAAGTTGCAGACTCAATAACTGCTCTGAAAATTTCTTTTATCAGATAGTAAACAAGCTGTCTGCGTTAGGTGAAATTAAATTTGAACATCTTTTGTAGACGGAACAAAGATGGAAGCCAATGCTAACAAATATAGCTTTGTATGGAAGAAAAGCACAAACAAATATGTAGCAAGACTTCTTGAAACGCTAAACAGCCTACTTCCCGAATTATACATTAAATATGCTGTAAGCTGTGATACTGCGGAGCAAATGCTTGATATTCTTAAATCAAAAGTCATGGAACAGTTTGTATATGGCAGAGGCAAGAGAAAAAGCGAATTACGAAGAGATTGAAATATGACGAGGAAACAGACGAATATACTTGCCAGAACGGCAAAAAGCTTAAAGCTGTATATGTTGGCAAGAGAAAGAGCAAAACAGGATTTGAGAGTGAAGTAACGCACTATGAATGCGAAAGCTGTTCGGGTTGTCCATACAAGAAAACATGTACTCGCAGTAAATACAACCGCAAAATGCAAGTATCGAAAAAATTTATAGAGCAGCGTGAGAAATCACGACGCAATATTACATCTCCAATGGGTATATTACTTCGTACCAACAGAAGCATACAAGTACTCGCCTATAAAAGGTATTAGGTTTGAGATTTAACTGTCGCATACATTGCCGTGCGGTCAGTCCTCCGTTTTTCCACTGTTCATAAACAGCGGGAAAATTTTCAACAGATATAGGCTTTCTGCCCTTGTATTTTCCCTGTGCCTTTGCTATCTCAATACCCTGCCGTTGGCGGCTGCGTATGTTTATACGCTCCTGCTCAGAAACATAAGATAGTATTTGTAAGAACAAATCAGATATAAAGCGCTTGGTTAAACCTCCATCGGTATTGCGTGTATCGAGTATAGGCATATCGAGAACAACAATATCACAGCCAATGTCAATAATCTCACGCCATTCGGAGATAATTTGATTGTAATTTCTGCCGATATGATCTATTGATAAAATTACAAGCAGATCGCCATCGCGAAGCTGTGCTTTCATAATTTGGTACTGCTCACGGTCAAAATCTTTGCCTGATTTTTTATCGATATAAATATCTCTGTCATCAATACCAAAATCTTTTGCAGCCTTGATTTGCCTGTCAGCATTTTGTTCTTTTGTACTCACCCTTCCATACTCTACCAACTCTATCATCTTATCAATATGAATCTGAGATTTGTTTGTTATTGTTGCATTCTGCAATGTTTTTACATACGGAGTGCTTTCAGTTGTCACGACCAGTTTCTTTGACAACATCTTTATATTTAATTCCGGTATAATATATTTTTTCATTTCGCTGCCTCCTATCTTTCCGATGAATTTTCATCCTACAAGGCTGTCGCTCTTTTATTGCTTTCTGCTATTGCCCTTGGACTCAGCCATATACCCTTAATGTACTTTGTGCTTTTTACACCGTTGATCTGTATTCCGAGCATCGCTTCGCAGGATCCTGACATTGTTGTTTGCTTAGTGAGATCATACCCCATGTAGATGTCTTTACCGCTTTCATTTTGCACTTTGATAATAACGGAATTAAAATCGCATGCTGTATGTATTTCTGCAGTATATCCTATATTATAGACTGTTTTACCATCCTCCTGTACCACCACATCTATACCGTCAGTGCTCGAAGGGGGTTCTCTATCGCCGTCATTGATTTTTGTAATAGGAGTCATTTGCACATCACCGACGGCATCGCGCATACCGATATAAAAGACCAGATTCTGAGCATGTTCCTCGCTTCCTCCCAGTCTGACATGATACACATTTTCTTCAGGGTCACTTTTTATCAAAAAACCGACAGAAGCGCCAAAGACAGAATCCGCCTGATCAACATACACAATATCAGTTATATCTGTTACCTGTGCTTCTGGCGCACCCTTTTTTATAAGAACTGTGCTTTTTCCGCTCGCCCGGGTTGTTCCTACCTCATAGTTTTGCAAATCATAGGTTGCCGCATATGACGGTGCCGTCGCGGACATCATCGCAGCAAGCACTGCCATACAAATTAATATCTTTTTCATTGTATTTTTCCTCCAATCATTTTTATTTTTACTGTTTACCATATTAATGCAAGCTATATAAAATCTTTATAAACAAACCGCCGATGACTGTTCTGTTCTGGAACATCATATTTGACCGCTCAGCAACCGTATACCAGTCTGCAAACGGCACTCGGTCGGGAGTTTCATTTAAGAATGCAATGACGAGCTTTACAATAGTCTCAAAATCATTATCATCGTCTGCCATCGCAGCAGCCCACAGCTCCCAGTCAGCCTTAGTATATGGCTTACGGTAATCAAGAGGTATTCCGTATGACTGCTGTTGTTTTAAATAATATTTAATATCCTGCTGAATCACACTATTGCTGAACAGATTTAATCCAAATATCCTGTCCCATACCATATTATACTTAATACTCCATGTTCCGGGCATATCAAAAGCCAATAAGGTATGGTCGTCCTCGACAAGCTCACTTTCCCATTTCCGGGCATATTCCTTTGCAATGTCACAATAGTGCTTCCCATCCTGACCAAGCTCATTTAACATTCTACCGAAGCAGGCTATACCTACTAATGCCTTTACCGAAAGATTTGCATTTTTTTCAAGGTGACCGGCAAAATCGTCTGTACACAGTTGATTTTCCGGACAGTATCCGTTCTCAACCAGATAATCAGCCCATTGCTTCAGCAAACCAAGATTTTCACATGCCAGAGAATAGTCCTTGCTGTAATAGGATGCCGCATATGTGATAATAAGCATATTTCCGCATTCTTCTACGGGCATCTGATATTCCCGCTTATTTTCACCGTACTTCTGCCCGTTCGCCTTCGGATACATTCCCACATCATGGGGCGCAAATTCATACGACCATTCGTCCGTCCTTGCATACCTGAATATAGGTCTTATCATACCCTTTACAAGCTCCGGATTATATATCAGAAACAGCGGTATTGAAGGATAGCTTACATCAACCGTTCCTATACATCCGTTGCTGTGGCATTCCTTAGAAAGAAACAGCAGCGTGTTATTATAACTTATTGTTTTATGCGCCGCAATTGCCTGTCTGTAGCTTACCTTCAGAAGCTCCCGGTAGGAATCACTTATATCGTACTCAGCTAAAAATGCTTTGTCAAATTCAACACAGGCGTTATAGAGCTTTTCCTTCTCCTGCACTGCCTTATTCAGAATATCCATGAAGGTTTCGCCGTCTTTATAGCAGTAGACCTTTAATTTTTCACCGAAGTATTCGATACTGTAAATGTCCTCATATGCCGCGGTAATATATGTAGTGAATGCCTTGTTTATTTTCCCTGCCGAAATCCAGCTCTCCGCTTGCTGTCGCGTTATTTCTTATCGTAACAAATCCGTCAACGGACAGCCTTTGCGCGTCGTCAACAATATGGAGCTTGTCCTCAATACCCGGAAACTCTGCTGTGTTTTCTTTCATATAGCTTCTTATTTTATCTATATTAACATTGCCCATTTTCATATTCATCGTCATAGGCTGGCAGAAGTCGTCCTCCGCATCGCCCAGTCTGAACGGCACACCTGACATTTTTGCCAAATCTCCGTCCCCTGTAGCGTCAACAAAAATCTTACCGCTTACGGAGATAATACCGTTTTTGGTATAAAGCTCAACTGATTTCAGTATACCGTCCTCAACATATGTATTCAAAAGTGACGCATGGTACATGATTTTTGCGCCGCTTTCCAGCACCATCTGTTCCATAACATACTTCATTGCCTCCGCGTCAAACGGAGTTACCGTCGCAGTGTGGCCTGTCGAGTCAATAACATGCCCCGGAGATTTACCCATACTTTTGAGTCTCTCTATAAGCTCGTCAAACGCCGGCAGAATCGGATAATATCTTCCATCCTTGATCTCATAATGCTTGCCCTCTTCGCCTATATAGGTCTTTACAAATGTATCGGGATCACTTCTCAGATTTGTAAACTTGATTGCATCCTCGGCATGCTTTGAGGTTTTCGGTATAACGTCATACGTTCCCGCACCGAGAGATACTGCAATATTGGGAAGTCCGTCGGAGCCGTTAAGCGGTGTGATGTACTTCATATCTGCGGACGGGTTGTTCTGCTTCAGACTTTCAAGCATTGTCGGAACATCCCAGAACCAAAGCTGGCTTAACATAGCCGCATTGCCGGATACAAGCTTTTGCTTTGCGTTTTCATCAGTATTAAACGACCAATCCGGATCAATAAGACCTTCCTTGTATAATTTTGACATAAAGCTTACATATTCCTTAGTCTGAGGCAGCTTTATGCGTGGAACAACCTTACCGTCAACAATGCTCCATTGTGCACCCGGAATGTCAAAGCCGCTTCCGATAATGTCCTCAAAGCCGCCCAGTCCTGTCAGAGGAGCGATATTCTTTGCCTCCTTAATAGCCTTAAGCGTCTCATAAAGGCTGTCAACATCATTGGGCACATCAAGCCCTAGCTCGTCGAGTATATCCGTTCTTATAGCTATTCCCTTCATGTTGATTCCGTAAGGATTCTCAAGGTCTCTGCCCTCCTCGTGCGGCATTCCGTAGGTTTTGCCGTCCAGTCTTGCAGACTCCCATGCTCTTTCCGAGCCGGATTTAACAATATTATCTCCGTACTGCTCCAGCAAATCATCAAGCGGCATCAGCGCATTCTGACCGAGCAGCTGGCTGAACTGATTGGAATCAACTCGTACCAGGTCATAATCATTTCCCGACGCCAGCTCAAGCATGAGCTTTTCATTTGCATTTTCCTTCGGCAGAAGCGTATACTCAATCTCGTAGCCTGTCATCTCTGAAATACGCTGTACGGACGGATCAGTATTTGGATCAAACGGCTCATATTTTGAAAGAATCTTTAAAACAGGCTTCTCACCTCCGTCTGCGGTTTTATTACTCGATCCACAGCCTGTGCATATCATACTTATGGAAGTAATGAGCGCCGTAGCCGGCGCGATTTGTCTAATTTTCATTATATTTCCTCCTAACTCAAACACTTTTCATAAATTTTTCTATTTATCTCTCAAAATTTATACATCTCTGCATATATTCATCAGCTGTCAGATTACTCTTTAGTGGATATTTGATCATGAATCATTCATATATACAATGTGACAATCCTTAGTTTTTATTTCCAAGTCCATAATATTATCATAGTAGTTTCTTTATCCTGCAGCTTATTATGACCCTATTTGTTATTCCGGCACACGATGCTATTTATAAAATCAAGAATGCTTCCGTTTTTATGCAAAGAAAGAAGCGGCTCCTAAGAACCGCTTTAATTCCGTTATGTTTAAATCTGAATTGCACAAAAGGCAGTATCTTATTGTGTCTATCCCTTAACTAAATGACATTGACGGTATTTATATATTTTTTGACAATGTCAAATTTTTTTGATATTTTTTCGGAATTTTTTTGGAGTTAAACCTTTATACTCTTTAAATTTAGATATAAAGTAGCTCGAAGTGGAAAAACCTGTTTCCAGAGCAATATCGGTAATACTTTTCTCTGATGAAAGCAGAAGTCTTTCGGCTTTGCTTATGCGCAAGAAATTAATATATTCGCTGAAACTTTTCCCGATGGAGTTTTTAAACAAAAAGGAAAAGTGGTTATAACTTACATGGCAGTACTCGGCTACTTCCGCTTCTGTTATATTTTCAAAATGTTCTTCAATATATAAAAGAGCGGTTTTTATTGTATCGGTAATTATAATATTATTGTTTTCATTCTTGTTCCAATAACGAAAGATACCTGCCCAGAGTCTTAATATATCAGCTCGTATAATGAGTTCGTATCCGGGTTCTTTTGCATTCCACTCTTCCATTATATTAGCGAAAAGCTCTTTCATATTTATGTGATCGATATCCTTGTCTCCAAATACATTTTGATGGGTATTATTGTAAAGAAACGGCATAATATACTTATATTCAAACAGAGATGTCTCATCAGCATATAAAATACTTGGTGAGAATTTTATACATATGTATTCGGAATACCGCTCATGTGTAAGCTCATGGGGCATATTTGAATTTACAATGACAAGATTTCCTGTTTTAAAACGAATGACTTCCTCGTTGCACCAAACATAACCGTCGGCATTGACGGCGTAAAGAAGTTCAATATAATCATGATAGTGGTATATAAGCGGAGTTTCGGGAGATGTTTTATCAACTTTCTGTTCAATACAATGAATCCAACTTTTAATACCGTTTATTGTAAATACATTTTCCAATACACTGTTCATAAAAACCTCCATCGTAAAAAATTGATATTTTTTATTAAATATATTATATCATAAAAATATGAATTATGCTATAATCATTTTAACAAATTTAAAAAATGTTTTTGGGGAATATCCCTAATATTATGAAAAAGCATTTTTTTGAAAGGAGAGTAATTATGAACAAGAAACTAAAAGTTGGACTTATCGGACTGGGAGGAATATGCCGCTTATGTCATGTACCGCCATACTTGACAATGGATAATGTTGAGATTGCGGCTGTCTGTGATATTATTCCGGATAAGGTAGAGAGCTTTAAGAAAGAGTTCAACATGAACGACGTTGCATCATTTACCGATTACAAGGAGTTGTTGGATTTTGAGGGTTTAGACTTCATAGACATCTGTACCCCTAACTATCTGCACTCTGTTATAGCGGTAGAGGCATTGGAGAAAGGTCTGAATGTATTTTGCGAAAAGCCCGACGCGGTATCGGTGGAGGAAGCATTAAAGATGCAGAATGCTGCGGAGAAATCCGGCAAGAAGCTGATGGTTATGAGAAACAACCGATACAGAGAGACAGCCCGGTATTTAAAGGCGTATATCGAAGACGGTAAGATGGGCGAGATCTACTGCGGCCGCTGCGGCTGGCAGAGAATAAGAGGTATTCCCGGTAAAGGCGGTTGGTTTACCACTAAAGCACAGTCGGGAGGCGGCCCGCTAATCGACCTCGGAGTGCATATGATTGACCTTGCGATATGGCTTATGGGCAATCCGACACCTGTTTCCGTATCCGGCTGCACCTACACCAAATTTGCTGACAGCGATTTATCGGATTCTGTACATTCTTCATTCGGAGAGACGAAAGAGGACGGAATTTTTGATGTTGAAGACCTTGCAATGGGATTTATCAGATTTGATAACGGAGCCTGTCTGCAAATTGAGTTTTCATGGGCATCAAATGTTGAAAAAGAGAATACATTTGTTGAGCTGCGCGGTACAAAATCCGGTGCAACATTTGACGACTGCGGTGTTAAGATATTTACAGAAAGCAATGGTTATCTTGAGAATCTTATTCCGAGAGTCAAAGATGAGCGTAATGCTCATGGTGAGAACATAAAGCATTTTGTTGATGTTTTACTCAATGATACAGAGCCGGATTTTGTACCGGTACAGGGTGTAAATATGATTAAAATTCTTGAGGCTATATACAAGTCTGCAGAAACCGGCAGAGAAGTGATACTTTAATCGGAGGTGAATTGCAATGAAAGTTTTGATATGGAACGAAAATATTCATGAAAAGCAGATACCGGAGGTTACGGAGAATTATCCCGGAGGAATACATGGATATATTGCATCATTTTTGTCATCGGATGATGTACAGGTAAGAACGGCAACACTTGACGATGAGGAATGCGGATTGACCGATGAGGTACTCTCAGATACCGATGTTCTTATTTGGTGGGGACATGCCGGACATGATTTGGTTCCGGATGAGTTGGTTGAAAGAGTACATAATTATATTCTTTCAGGAATGGGACTTATCGTACTTCATTCAGGTCATTACTCAAAGATTTTCAAAAAGATTAACGGAACATCGTGTAATTTGAAGTGGAGAGACGGTGCAAGGGAAAGAATTTGGACAGTTAAGCCGAATCATCCGATTGCAGAAGGTGTAGATGAAACCTTTGCGCTTGATTGTGAGGAAATGTACGGAGAGCCTTTTGATATTGCCGATCCGTTAGAAACAATATTTATGGGCTGGTTCAACGGCGGAGAAGTGTTCCGCTCAGGTTGTACATGGGTAAGAGGCAACGGAAAGATTTTCTATTTCCAGCCGGGACATGAAACAAATACGGCATACCACAATAAGAATGTTCAAAGAATTTTGAAAAATGCGGTTAAATGGGCATGCCCTATACAGAAAAATATTCCG
>JAQXTR010000064.1 GCA_029219585.1 Clostridiales bacterium | reverse complement strand
TAAAACAACAAAAGGGGAAATATGCTGAGCACTCAATTGCTGATAGGCTCGATATATTTATCAAAAAACGGAGGATTGTTATGGCAATAGAGTTAAAAGACAATAAATTTCATATGTTTAACGATGAAATGAGTTATATAATTGAAATATCAAGACAAAAGGATTTATTAAACAGTTATTACGGTGCAAGAATAGATGCTGAGGATATTGAAATTCAAAGCAATCTTCCGGGAGCATTTTTTTGCCATGCGGATGATAATGCTCCCTCTTATTCTCTGTCGGTTCTGGCACAGGAGTATCCTTCTGCGGGAGCGTCTGATTTCCGCTCGCCCGCATATGAGATTACGAACGATAAGGGAATGCATACACCGGAGCTTAAGTACAAGAGCCATGAGCTTGTAAAGGGTAAGCCTAAAATCAGCGGGTTGCCGGCAGTGTATACTGAGTCCGACGATGAGGCTGAGACACTTATTATTACGGCGGCAGATGAGTTTTACGGCTTGGAGGTCAGACTGTTCTATACAGTATTTGAAAAACTGAATGTAATTTGCCGTCATGCTGAAGTGAAAAACTGCGGCAAGTCCGATATGATGCTTAATAATGCTCAGAGCGTAAGCCTTGATTTCCCAGCAGGTGAGTACGAATATATCCACCTTGAGGGAGCATGGGTAAGAGAAAAACATATTGACCGTAACAATGTACACAAGGGCATACAAGGCTTTGAAAGCCGTAGAGGTGCGTCGGGACATACCGAAAATCCGTTTTTGATGTTCTTTGACAAGGGCACAAACGAGGATTACGGCAATGTGTACGGTATTTCACTT
This sequence comes from Clostridiales bacterium, assembly GCA_029219585.1. Lineage (GTDB taxonomy): Bacteria > Bacillota > Clostridia > UBA1381 > UBA1381 > Ornithomonoglobus. The sequence continues at coordinate 1,648 of JAQXTR010000064.1, read as the reverse complement.
GTTTACAGCGGCAATCACCGCTTTATAATCGAGCAGGAGGCATACGAAACGGTAAGAGTACAAGCCGGAATTAATCCGTTCGAATTTTCGTTCAAGCTGTCCGAGGGTGAGGTGTTCACAACTCCGGAGGCGGTATTGGTATATTCGGATTCCGGCTTTGCGAAAATGTCACATACGTTTCACAAGCTTTATCGCACAAGACTTTGCAGAGGCGTATGGCGGGATAAGGTTCGCCCGATTCTCATAAATAACTGGGAAGGTACATACTTTGATTTTACAAAAGATAAGCTTCTCAATATTGCGGATGCTGCGTCTCAAATTGGTGTGGAATTATTTGTGCTTGATGACGGTTGGTTCGGTCATAGAAATGATGATTGTTCATCTCTTGGTGACTGGTATGTGAATGAGAAAAAGCTTGGCTGTACTATAGCGGAGCTGGCAGAGGAAATGAATAAGCGCGGTCTTAAATTCGGCTTATGGTTTGAACCTGAGATGATTTCCGAGGACAGTGATTTGCACAGAGAACATCCCGATTGGTCAATTTCCGTTCCTGGTGTAAAGCCGCATTTGGGAAGACACCAACTCATTCTTGATTTGACAAGAAAAGAAGTAAGAGAGTACATAATCGGATTTTTAACCGATATTTTGAACAATGCAAATATTGAATATGTAAAATGGGATATGAACAGAAATATAACGGATGTTTATTCGGCAAGTTTGCCGTTCAATCGTCAGGGGGAATTTTATCACCGCTACATTCTCGGACTGTATGAGATATTGGAAACAGTAACTTCAAGATTTCCAAATGTTTTATTTGAGGGATGCAGCGGCGGAGGCGGACGAAATGATCCCGGTATGCTTTATTATATGCCGCAGAACTGGGCGAGTGATGATACGGACGCAACGGAGCGTTTGTATATTCAATACGGCGGAAGTATGGTCTATCCGGCATCCACTGTAGGTTCACACGTTTCAGCCGTACCCAATCATCAGGTCGGACGTATAAGCTCGCTTAAAACACGAGGTACGGTAGCAATGAACGGCGCATTCGGATATGAGCTTGATTTATCGTTATTGGGTGAAGAAGAACTGAATGAAATGAAAGAACAGATTAAGTTTTATAAAGAAAATCGTGAGCTTGTTATTACGGGCGATTACTATCGTTTATTAAATCCGTTCACTTCACGTCACAGTGCGTGGATGTACGTTTCTGAAAATAAGAAAGAAGCATTGGTTTATTATGTGGTAAAGACTGCAAGACCGTCAAACGAAACAGTATATTTGCAGCTTAAGGGATTAAATCCAACAGCTAAATATAATGTTGACGGTAAAATAATGACGGGCCGAACTCTTATGAATCATGGTGTTATTATAGATGATACGGAGTATGACGGTTATTGTAGAATAATAAGAATTCACAATATATGATTTATAAAACAAGATAATATAAAAGTATAGGCTCTTCATTTCAGAATATACGCTATTCCCCCTTAGCTATACAGCTATTTTTGGATATTTCTCTCTCCCTCTCCAAACCGTATATTCTGTGATGAGGAGCCTATAAATATTACAAATACAGTATGTTAAAGAAAAGGAAAAACGCTATGTTTATAAAATATGATAATGACGCTGTCAGACTGACAGGACG
>JAQXTR010000063.1 GCA_029219585.1 Clostridiales bacterium | reverse complement strand
TAGGTTACACTTTTGAAAATATAAAATCAAAAGAAGATAACTATATTGTAAAAATTATGTGTTGGGATAGTATGACTAAACTAATTCCATTGAATAATTGTGAGGTTGCTACCGTTCAGCAATAGTTTTGTACATTTTAAGTGTGCTTCTTAATGCACCGCTTTTGCCTGTTTTTTAGGTCAAAAGCGGTGCATTATTTTTCGAGGAAAAGTTTCGGAGTGAACGGAATTTGTGTGCGATGGCTGAAAATGCTCTGATTTTAGCAAACCATACATTACTCTGAAACTTTTCTCTTTTCAAAAATCCCATTGCTGCGGCGTTTTCGGACAAAAAAACAGAACCGCAATTTTGTATCAAAATTGCGGTTCTGATTTGGTCGGAGTGACAGGACTTGAACCTGCGGCATCACGCCCCCCAGACGCGTGCGCTACCAACTGCGCTACACCCCGATAACAAACAATATTATAGCAAATCGGGAGGCGATTGTCAAGGCTTTTTTGAAAAAAAACGCATATATAATTGTAAAATTGTAAATTTATTTCGGGCTGAACGGCCGGTGATAAAACCCGTGCAAAAGACGCGTCAAAAAACGTGACTGCGGATTAATGCAAAACCTTCCCGCATATCCATATATTTTGCATTTACAATCAGTGCATAAAGCAGTATAATATAACTGCGGCTTGTTAAACTCATACAGACAAGCAGCGTTGCATATCAACGGGATGAAGGGAGAATAGGTTTTATGAAAAAAATAACTACATTGTTAATAGCCGCGGGGATTATGGCATGCTCAGGCTCTGCCATGGCAAAGACCGCGGTTATAACCATTCCGGTGAACGGTTCAGGCTTTACGGTAAACGGACAGCCGGTTAAGCCGAATGGGAACGGCTGCATAACAAAGGACGATATTGACAAGCTTATCGATTCCTTAGGCTTTGGCTGTATAAACGGCGGCACACAGTCTCCGGAACTGCCGGAGGCTACAGAGGCGCCGCAAGAAACGGATGCGCCGGCGCAGACAGATGCCCCAATACAAACGTCTGCCCCGACAGAATCCGAAGTGCCTGCAGTGCCGACTGCAGCTCCGACTGCAAAGCCGACCGCAGCTCCGACTGCACCGCCGTCAACACAGTCCCCGTCCTCGGTAAGCGCATTCGAGAAAGAGGTTTTTGAGCTGGTAAACAAAGAGCGCGCGTCAAACGGCCTGCACACACTTACATGGGCTGATGATATTGCCTCGGTTGCACGCGCTCACAGTCAGGACATGATTGACAGGAAATTTTTCAGTCACACAAACCCCGACGGCAATTCGCCGTTTGACCGTCTGCGCAATGCCGGAATAAGCTACACTGCGGCTGCGGAGAACATCGCATACGGACAGCAGACCCCTCAGGCAGTCATGAACGCATGGATGAATTCTTCGGGACACCGCGCGAATATCCTCAATTCAAGGGTTAAGGAAATAGGTGTCGGCGCGGTTAAGGCTTCAAACGGCACAATTTACTGGACACAGGTGTTTGCAGCAAGATAATCAATTACACACATGAAAAGTAAATAATGTACATAAAAGACATCATTTAATAAATATTTATATTCTGTTGATATAAGCAATACAGGGAATGCGGCATAGCTTGCAAACTGCCGCGTTCCTTTTTTTATATATTATTATTCCGGAAAATGGCTGATGAGCATAACTTTAGTACAAAATGCACAAAAACCCGCCAATAAGTTATACATTATTGATTATTTAAAAATGTAGGAAATGATGATATAATATATAATATACAGTTCTGTAATAAAAGGAGGAATATGAATGTATCAGAAACCTGTAATTCCGTTTAAAGGAACGAAGGCGCAGGAAGCAGAGCTTAGAGAATATATCGAGCTTGAAAAGGTTCAGCCCGGAGCTCTGATGCCTGTATTGCAGAAGGCGCAGGAAATCTACGGCTACCTGCCCATCGAAGTGCAGACAATAATAGCGGATGAGCTTGGAATCTCGTTGAGTGAGGTATACGGCGTAGCGACATTTTATTCGCAGTTCTCGCTTAATCCGAAGGGAGAACACAGGATAAGCATTTGTCTCGGAACGGCGTGCTATGTAAAGGGTGCGGACAAAATTCTGGAGGGGCTGGAAAAGACTCTGGGTATAAAGTGCGGAGAATGTACTCCGGACGGAGTGTTTTCGCTGGATTCCTGCCGATGCGTGGGAGCCTGCGGACTGGCGCCGGTAATGATGGTTGACGACGATGTGTACGGCAGAATGACGGTCGACCAGATTGACGGTATCCTGCAGAAATACACAAAAAAGCGCAGAAAGTAAAGGAGGGACAATATGCTTACCGTTGAAGAATTAAATAAAATCCGTGAAAGCAAAAAAAATATCGTTTCGATGAGAAATGAGAATGCGGATAACAAATCCGGCTATAAATATCAGGTGCTTGTATGCGGCGGAACAGGATGTCATTCCTCAGGCAGTCAGAAGGTTATTGACACGCTTAACGACGAGATCGCAAAGCATCAGCTTGAAAAGGACGTTAAAATAGTAAGAACGGGCTGTTTCGGATTATGCTCGCTCGGTCCGATTATGATTGTATATCCGGAGGGTGCTTTCTATGCGAGAGTGCAGCCGGAGGAAATTCACGAAATTGTTGAGGAGCATCTTATAAACGGCAACGTAGTAAAGAAATACCTGTATGAGAGCACGGTATGTGATGACGGCTCCGTAAAATCGCTTCAGGAAACGGATTTCTACAAAAAGCAGCTGAGAGTTGCGCTTAAGAACTGCGGTGTTATAGATCCTGAGGATATAGAGGAATACATAGCTACAGACGGCTATCAGGCGCTTGCAAAGGTGCTTACGACAATGACGCCGGATGATGTTATAAAGGTTATGCTTGATTCGGGACTCAGAGGCCGCGGCGGCGGCGGATTCCCTACCGGACGCAAATGGGCGTTTGCAAAGGCGTCACAGAGCGACCAGAAGTATGTCTGCTGCAATGCCGACGAGGGCGACCCGGGCGCGTTCATGGATCGTTCTATTCTTGAGGGCGACCCGCACACGGTGCTTGAGGCAATGGCTATTGCGGGCTACACAATCGGGGCAAATAAGGGATATATCTATGTCCGTGCCGAATATCCGGTTGCGGTTCACCGTCTTGACGTTGCGATTGAGCAGGCAAAGGAATACGGACTTCTGGGTGAGGGCATCTTCGGAACGGACTTCTCGTTTGACATTGAGCTGCGTCTGGGCGCGGGCGCATTCGTCTGCGGTGAGGAAACCGCGCTTATGACCTCGATTGAGGGACACAGAGGCGAACCCAGACCTCGTCCGCCGTTCCCGGCAGTAAAGGGACTTTTCGGAAAGCCGACAATTTTAAATAATGTTGAAACCTATGCAAATGTATGTAAGATTATCTTAAACGGACCGGAATGGTTCGCTTCAATGGGAACGGAAACCTCAAAGGGCACAAAGGTTTTCGCCCTCGGAGGAAAGATTACAAACGTAGGACTTGTTGAGGTGCCGATGGGAACCACTCTGCGCGAGATCGTAGAGGAAATCGGCGGCGGCGTGCCTAACGGAAAGAAGTTCAAGGCTGCGCAGACCGGCGGTCCGTCAGGCGGCTGCATTCCTGCCTGCCACATTGATGTGCCGATTGATTACGATAACCTCATAAAGCTTGGCTCAATGATGGGCTCGGGCGGTCTTATCGTAATGGACGAGGACACTTGTATGGTTGATATTGCAAAGTTCTTCCTTGAATTTACGGTAGATGAGTCATGCGGAAAATGTACTCCGTGCCGTATAGGAACAAGACGGCTTTATCAGTTTATAGAGAAGATCACCAACGGTGAGGGCGAACCGGAGGATCTTGATAAGATCAGGGAGCTGTGCAAGCATATGCAGTCAACCTCCCTCTGCGCTTTGGGTCAGACCACGCCTAACCCGGTTATTTCGACCATGCGCTACTTTGCGGACGAATATCTTGCCCATGTCAAGGATAAAACCTGTCCTGCGGGAGTATGTAAGAATCTTCTGTCATATGAAATTATTCCGGATCTCTGTAAGGGCTGCACGCTTTGTGCGCGCAACTGTCCGGCAGACGCAATTTCGGGCAGCGTAAAGCAGCCGCATAAGATTGACAGAACGAAGTGTATCAAGTGCGGCTTATGTATGCGCAATTGTAAGTTTAACGCGATTATCAAGAAGTAACGGGAGGAATTATTGCTATGGTAACTTTAAAAATAAACGGTATCAGCGTTACGGTACCGGAGGATTATACCATCCTTCAGGCGGCGAAGGAAATTAATATTGAGATTCCTTCTCTGTGCTATCTGAAGGATATAAATTGTATCGGCTCATGCCGCGTCTGCGTGGTAGAGGTTGTAGAACGCGGAAGAAGCAGGCTTGTGGCATCATGCGTTTATCCTGTGGCCGAGGGGATGGAGGTTTACACCAATACTGCGGCAGTAAGAACCTCGCGCCGTACAACGATTGAGTTGATTTTGTCAACGCATCACAAAAAATGCCTGTCATGCGTGAGAGGCAACAACTGTGAGCTGCAGAAGCTTGCCTTTGACTACGGAGTTGACGAGGACAGATTCGCCCAGGAGGAAATAAAGTATGAGATTGACGACAAATCTCCGTATATCATCCGCGACAACAATAAATGTATTCTCTGCCGCCGCTGCACCGCAGTCTGCAACAAGATTCAGACCGTGGGCGCTATAGGCGAGATAGCAAGAGGCTATAAGGTACATATAGACTGCGCATTTGAAAAGAGCTTGAATGATGCGGCGTGTGTGGGCTGCGGTCAGTGTATCGTTGCCTGCCCTGTAGGCGCACTCAATGAAAAGAGTAATATAGACGAGGTATGGGACGCGATTGCAGACCCGAAAAAGACGGTTGTTGTATGTACCGCCCCGTCAATCAGGGCAACTCTGGGCGAGTGCTTTGATATGCCTGTCGGAACTAATGTAGAGGGCAAAATGGTTGCGGCGATACGCAGACTCGGAGTTGACGGCGTATTCAATATGGACGTTACGGCAGACCTCACGATTATGGAGGAGGCGACAGAGCTTTTAGAGCGCATACAGCACAAGGATGTGCTGCCGATGTTTACAAGCTGCTGTCCGGGCTGGATTAAGTTTGTGGAGCATTTCTATCCTGAATTTATCCCCAACCTCTCGACCTGCAAATCACCGCAGCAGATGTTCGGCGCGGTATTAAAGACGTATTACGCTCAGAAGCTTGGAATAGATCCGAATGATTTATTCGTTGTAAGTGTAATTCCGTGTACGGCAAAGAAATTTGAATGTACAAGAGACGAGCAGAACGCATTTGACTTTAATGACGTTGACGTATCTCTTACAACTCGCGAGCTTTCAAAGATGATCAAAGGTGCGGGACTTAAATTTACCGACCTCCGTGATGAAGCATTTGACGATCCGTTTGAAACTGCCACCGGTGCGGGCGCAATATTCGGCGCGACAGGCGGCGTAATGGAGGCGGCGCTCAGAACCGCGGCGGATGTTCTTGACGGCAGCTCAACAAAGCTGGAATTCAAAGAGGTCAGGGGCACGGAAGGCATTAAGGAAGCAAGCTACACCCTTGGCGGTCAGAAGCTGAAGGTTGCGGTTGTATCGGGACTTGGCAATGCAAGACAGCTTCTTGAGGCGATAAAGAACGGTGAGAAGGAGTATCACTTTGTTGAGGTTATGGCTTGCCCCGGCGGATGCGTAAACGGCGGCGGTCAGCCGGTTCAGGGAGACAGCGTGAGAAATTATGTTGATCTTAAGGCGCTCCGCGCAAAGGCTCTGTATAATGCGGACAAAAAGCTCAAATACAGAAAATCACACCTTAATCCGGTTATAAAGATGCTTTATGACGAGTATTTCGATGCTCCCGGAAAGCATCGCGCACATCGTTTGCTCCACACTCATTATGTAGAGAGAAGCAAGCATTAAGTGAATTGAGCAGGGTGTTCACAGTGATGTGAACACTCTGTTTCTATAATATATGAAAGACCGAGTGATTATATTGGATTTCGACATATAAAAATCAGCAGCCGCGCGTCATTGTACGATCTTCACAGCGCGATTCTTGACGCTTATCATTTTGATGATGATCATGCTCACGCATTCTTTAAAAAAAAGGGTTGCAGTAAAATTGCTGCAATCCTTTTTTGCATGACGCTCTCTGAACAAAGCCGCATCAGAGAGTAAATATTACCAACCCTCGTTCAATGCCCGCAGAAGCACCTCATTTATTGCGGAAAACCATCTGTCATAGCCCTCCCCCGTCAGGTGAAAGGCAGATTCATCCGCATAAGCCAGCCAGCCGCCGCTGTCCTCAAGGCATGAGGTGGTATCCACATAGTAAAATCCGCTGTGCGTGTTACAGTACTGCTCTGCCATGCTGCTGTATGTATCGCAGCGCGGGTTAATATCCCTGCCCTTTTTTGCTACATATTCCTGCGCCGTATGAGGGCTTCTTGAAATCAGAATTGGTATTCCGGGCTGCGCAGCACCCAGACGGTCAAGAAACTGCTTCATGTATGAGCTGTCGTCTGTAAGTCCTGTTTGGGCAGTCTGCCAGTCATTCAGCCCGAACACAACAAGCACAGCTCTTGCGTTCGGAACAGTCGTTATAAGGTTGTTGCTGACAAAATACTTTGCCCACTGCGCACCCTTCGCCATAATCACATTTTCGCTTCCGTATTTTTCCTTGAATATGCCGTTGTCCATCCATGAATCGCCGTAAAAGACAACGCCCGAAACCGTTTCTGTATTATATCCGCCCGTGTAACCTCCACCGGGTGCACCGGCAATATATAAATTCTCAGCCTCTCTCTCCTGCTCATCGTTCCCCTCTGCCTGCTCCGGCTCCTCTGCCGGTATATCCTCCCTGCGTAAAACCTCGGCATTGCGCTTGGGCAGTCTTGTAGGCGACGGAGTTGCCTGTGCGGTAACTGATGCACCTTCTTCAAAGGGCTTCTCCTGAAACACCGCAAGAGCCGTAAAGGTTGTTACAGCCAGCAGAAACACAGCGGCAGCCCCGATTCTTGCTTTGTCGATTACATTCATAATCATTCCCCCTTTATTCTGAAAAAGGACCGTATGCCCTGATACGATCCTTTCTGAATATCATATATAGCTTACTGATTATTTGAGCAATCCTCTATTTCAAGCATTGCGTCCTTGCGTGAAAGTGAGATTTTGCCTGTCTTCTGGTCAATATCCATAACCTTAACAATCATTGTATCTCCCTCATGACATACATCCTCAACCTTTTCAACTCTCTTGCTGTCAAGCTTTGAGATATGGCAAAGACCGTCCTTACCCGGAAGTATTTCTACAAATGCGCCGAAGGCTGTTATTGTCTTTACAACACCCTTGTATATTCTTCCGATTTCCGGTTCTTCAACAATAGCTTCAATTCTTGCCTTTGCAGCATCGCCTGCCGGCTGTGTCTCGGCAAATATGTGAATTGTACCGTCGTCTTCAATATCAATCTTTGCTCCTGTCTCTGCAACGATAGCCTGAATAACCTTGCCGCCCTGACCAATCACCTCACGTATTTTCTCCGGATCAATCTTCATTGTCATCACCTTAGGAGCATACTCTGAAAGCTCCGACTTAACCTCCGGAATAGCCTTCAAAAGAATTTCATCTATAATATAGTAACGTGCATCGCGTGTCTTTGTAAGAGCTTCCTTAATAACATCATACGGCAGACCGTCGTTCTTTATATCAACCTGAATTGAGGTAATACCCTTCTTTGTACCGGCAACCTTAAAGTCCATCTCGCCGTAGAAGTCCTCAAGACCCTGTATATCAACCATCGTAGTAAAGCCCTCATCTGTTGTGATAAGACCGCAGGAAATACCCGCAACGGGAGCCTTTATCGGCACACCTGCCGCCATAAGAGCGAGAGTTGAGCCGCAGACAGAGCCCTGTGAGGTTGAACCGTTTGAAGAAAGAACCTCCGATACGCAGCGGATTGCATACGGGAACTCGTCCTCTGAGGGAAGCACCGGAACAAGTGACTTCTCCGCAAGTGCGCCGTGACCGATTTCACGTCTGCCCGGGCCTCTTGACGGTCTTGTCTCACCTACCGAGTATGACGGGAAATTATACTGATGCATATATCTCTTTGCTTCCTCAAGACCTAAACCGTCCAGCTTCTGAGCCTCCGAGAGCGGAGCGAGAGTTGCAATGGTAAGAACCTGAGTCTGACCGCGTGTGAACATTCCCGAACCGTGAGTTCTGGGCAGAACGTCAACCTCAGCGGCAAGCGGTCTTATCTCATCAAGACCTCTGCCGTCAACGCGTCGTCCCTCATAGAGCCATGCACGGACGATTTCTTTCTGCATCTTGTACATAATTTCCTCAAGCTGCTCTGCAATATCGGGATACTCCTCGCTCATGTTTTCAAGTATTCTGTCGGTAATTACGCCGATTCTCTCGTCACGGATGTTCTTGTCATCAGTATCAAGAGCATGCTGTATGTTCTCATACTCGTTTTCCTTAATCTTATCGTAAATCTCATGATTGATGTCATGAGCCTCGTATTCCATCTTTTCCTTGCCTATAGCCGCTCTGATTTCCTCGATAAATGCGCACATTTCCTTAATTACGCCGTGAGCATATATAAGGCCGTTGAGCATTACATCCTCCGAAACCTCCTGAGCACCCGCCTCAATCATAACTATCTTCTGAGCCGTACCCGCAACGGTAACGTGCATAAGGCTGTCCTTTCTCTGCTCAACAGTCGGGTTAATAAGATAATTGCCCTCGCTGTCAAGACCGAGCCATACGGCAGCAACCGGACCGTTCCACGGAATATCCGAAATGGAAAGCGCGATTGATGTACCTACCAGCGCGCAGATACCCGGATCGTTATCCTGGTCATTGGACAGAACCGTTGTAACGACTGAAACGTCGTTGCGCAGGTCAGCCGGGAAAAGCGGTCTTATCGGACGGTCAATCATTCTTGAGGTGAGGATTGCCGCTTCTGTGGGCTTGCCCTCTCTCTTGTTATATCCGCCCGGTATCTTTCCGACGGAATACATCTTCTCCTCGAAATCAACCGAAAGCGGGAAGAAATCAACGCCCTCACGCGGAGTGCGTGAAGCCGTCACGTTGGCCATAACAACCGTATCGCCGTAGCGTACTATACAATGACCGTTTGTGAGCTGCGCCATCTTGCCTGTCTCGACGCTGAGCGGACGGCCGGCGAAGGTGGTTTCAAATTTTCTGTAGTTGTCAAACATATCTCTGTTTTCCTTTCTGTCATCTGATTTTTACGCAAAGATATGCTTAGCACATAAATACAGCCGACAAATCATAACAGCCTGACGGCTCTATTTATCTGCTAAGTTACATATCTCCGCTATTATTATTTTAACGAAAAACAGGCAAACGGAAAACACTTCCCGTCTGCCTGATTATTAACGAAATTACTTTCTGAGACCAAGCTTAGCTACGAGCGCACGGTATCTTTCGATATCCTGTTCTCTGAGATAATTCATAAGTCTGCGTCTCTGACCAACCATCATGAGAAGACCTCTTCTTGAGTGATGATCCTTCTTATGGATGTTAAGATGATCCTGGTTGAGGTGGTTGATTCTCTCTGTGAGAAGAGCAATCTGTACCTCCGGCGAACCTGTGTCGCCCTCATGAGTAGCGAACTCCTTAATGATTTCCTGCTTACGTTCCTTTGTCATAGTAAAGTCACCTCCATATACTTTAATAACTATCGCCCTACGCTCAGAAACCGTTGGTGAATCGGAAATCTGAGAACATGGGTTCTTCTGAAAATTTCAAAATAAAAGCTTTGCAGAGCCGAATGCCCCGCAATTATTAATAACTGCGCCAAAAGGCAATTACTTCTTTGCAGTTCTGTTGAAACGCTTATTGAACTTTTCAACTCTGCCGCCTGTATCAACAAGCTTCTGCTTACCTGTGAAGAACGGATGGCAGTTTGAGCAGATTTCAACAGTAATATTCTCAAGAGTTGAGCCTGTAGCGATTACGTTGCCGCATGCACAGGTAATTGTTGTCTGCTTATAATCCGGATGAATTCCCTGCTTCATTCAGCATTACCTCCTTATTATATTCATAATTACGGATTCTTATAATCCGCACACCATCTACAAGTATAACATATTATTTGATATATTGCAAGTCCTTTTTTTGATTTTTTGAATTTTTTCTCAAAATTATTAAACGAAAATTATCAAACTCCGATTTCTCGTTTAAACTTAATAAGCTCCCTGCTCACTTCCATGTCCGCATCATTATATCTGCCTATTATGTTTCTGACCGATTCCTTCCTGCACAGCAGCGCAGTAAAGGCTCTGTGCAGCCAGCAAAACGGAAGCAATACCGGTATTGACTTTAATATAGTGTATCTTTCACGCATCATTTTATACGGCCAGAAAAACGCCTTTATATAACAAACTACTCTGCTTGCCGTTTTATTTGAAAGCCTTCCGGCATTTTCAGCCATTTCCGAAGCAATTTCCTGAGTCTCTGTTCCGAAATTCCCGCTTGCGCCTACGTAAAATCCCAGTCTTTTGATCAGAACGTCTGCATCTCCGTCCTCAAACCAGTATGCGCACAGCTTACGGATATTATTTTCAAACCTGTCCAGACCGCAGCTTCGCAAATTATCATCAAGAATATCCCGGCGCAGAACATCGCCGTATGCGCGCATATATATCCATACATCAAGAATCATTTTTATCCCGATACCGCTGTATTTCATATGCCTTGCCATATGCGCTATCATATGCAGATAATAATCCTCTTTGCTCATTTCAAAGCGGTATTTATACCCCTGCACGGGAATCAGTCTGTTCGCTATCTTCTGACATTCATCATTCCACGGACACTTGTCCGAAATCAATTCACGGTGAATTTCTACCTTAATGTTTTCATCTATTATGTACATATCATGGGCAAACGCCTTATTAAAGCTCAGTACCGTAAACCCGAGGCTCTCCATTATTTCACGAACCTTCTCGGTATCCTCGTCATCCACAAAAATATCAATGTCACGCGACTTTCTCAGGTCGCTGGAGGGATACAGAGCTTTCATAACCGGACCCTTCATAACGCAGTGACGTATACCGTTAGCTTCAAGCTCGTCAATTACGAGTTCAAGATAATACTGCTGAGTAGCATCGTGAAGAACGGCGTAATTGTAATATTCATCAAACAGCTCAACGCATTCATCGGTCGTATCTGCAATCCTGCTGAGCGGTAAATAAACAATATTTTCAATTGAATGGTGTTCTGCAATACTGAACAATTCATTTAGATCAATATCGTCCGGAAGCTTCTTCGGAACAGTATCCAGTATCACGTTTTTAAGCAAGTCGATTAAACAGTTGATATAGCTTTCAAATTCCATACTGCTCCTCCATTTTCTTTAAACCGCCGCGATCGTTATATATTTTTATATAGCAAAAATCCGGCAGCGTTCTACTCTCCCGGACGGTCACCCATCAAGTACCATCGACGCTATTGAGCTTAACTTCTGTGTTCGGAATGGGAACAGGTGGATCCTCAATGCTATTGCTACCGGATATTATGCTTTTCTTTGAAAGTGTCTGTTTGCACTCTCAAAACTAAACAAATCAAACTCTGATATATTTTGGCGTATTTTCTCTAATTCTTCCATGCCAATTTGTTTTAATCGGCACAGCGTCAATTTTACGTCTTGCTACGCAAGACCGCTCACTACAGCAACAGGTTTGCTCTGCAAACCTATTAGCGTTCGCTGTAAAATCAACG